>JAVCCE010000043.1 GCA_030765645.1 Candidatus Hinthialibacter antarcticus
GGCTGTTTGAAGCGACCAGCGGCGCCCCGGTGAACCTCAGCGCGGTCGAAGGCGGCGAAAGTTTTGGTCCGCCCAAACTAATCGTGACCTTCATTGCTGAAACGGCGATTGACGACTTTATGATTTACTGAAATAGTAAACTTTAACTGTTGCCTAACTTGTTAGTTTTCATTAACTTAGAAGCATTAAATTAATGGGCGGGCGCATAAATATTTCAGAGGTTTATCTCGATCATTCATTCGACACGTTTGATAAATCCAACGCTGCTCAGTCTCGTAAATATAGAGGGCTCACGCTATATATACGATGATGCGGGAAGTTTGTAGAATTTTAAACCAATAACTATTTGACAGAGAATTGAAGCAATGCTTTAATTACGTTAGATGACGTATAACGTCACATTTATTTGTTTTTAAAGGAGAGAGAGTATGAAAAAATCATTGCTTTTTGGGATGGCCCTGAGTTTGTTGGTCCCCGCCGCACAAGCCTTAAATGAAGGCGCGACTGTTACCGCCCCGTTTTTGGCGACTCCGCCAACCATCGACGGCGTTGTATCCGCTGGCGAATGGGACGACGCCATGGTCGCACCGGGCGAATGGAGCGATCACGGTTCTGATTTAACGGCAGACCCGCTCGAACCAACCGTCGTTAAAGTGGCTTATAGCGTTGACGGTCTCTACATTTTGTTTGAGTGCACCGACACAGGCGTTGCGGCTGCGGCGGGCGCTTCTGAGTTTCTGGGCAGCGGCCCGACTGCTGTTGATGGGCAAGCTCAGACGTTTACGTTCGGCGGCGAGACAGATTATTTGGCGATCTATGTCGATCCAACCAACTATTCTGATGATGCTGTGAACTCAAATTTCTTTAGTTACAGTATCCAGGCAGAGCCTGGCGTTACAGCCAATGGCGCCGATGCCAGCTATACGTATAGCGAAGCAGGCCAAAATGGCCGTTTTAAACGCAAATTTGACCCACCGTTAGTAGACAATGACGGCGTTATCCATCATTGGGCGAACGGCGTGAGTTGGGAGCTGAATAAATCAGTTATTATTGATGGCCCGACCGCGGATGGCTATGTGATGGAATGGTTCATTGCTTGGACTGATCTTGATGGTTACTATCAAAATTGGGCGTCAGAAGTTCTCGACGGTATTGCAGATGTTGCTTTAGATGAATTGGATCCGTTCAATATTCAAAATGCTCTTGTTCACTCTTTCTTCCTGGACGCCGACGGAAATGCTGTTGGCGGACTGGGCTTCGGTAACGTGACGGGTATGCCAATGCCTGGTACAGAATGGAAAGTGCAATTCTCTCGTTACACGCAAGCGTCCGCTCCTCAGTACACCAACTGGGTTGGCGACACTGGCGGATTCGTTTCCCGTCCATTTGGTTCGCTGGTCTTCGGCGAAGCGTCAGGCTCTGCGGTTCGCGAAGCCTTGATGCACATGTCAAGCAACTAATTGACCTGGACGTATCTATTCTCGTAACTCAAAGCCCGGCGGTTGAATATAATCGTCGGGCTTTACTTTTGGTTTTCTGCATCTACAAACGTGTTCTAGGCTCGTTCATTACAATCGAATATTCAACACGCTTTCACGCTGGAGACGCTCATGCACTTAAACAGTTTGGATTGGGGCATTATTGCCGGTTACTTTATTCTGGCTGGCGCGATTGGCTTGTGGTTTTCACGGCGCGCCGGCAAAGGCGACGACGAGTTTTTTGCGTCCGGGCGCAACCTGCCGTGGTGGCTGGCGGGGCTTTCGATGGTCGCGACCACGTTTGCGACTGATACACCCAACCTGGTGACCAACTTGGTCCGCACCGACGGCGTGAAAGGCAACTGGGTGTGGTGGGCGTTTTTATTGACCGGTATGGTGACAGTGTTTTTATACGCCAAACTGTGGCGGCGTTCGGGCGTGTTGACCGACATTTCGTTTTATGAATTACGCTATTCCGGCAAGCCCGCAGCGTTTCTACGCGGTTTCCGCGCGGTGTATCTCGGCTTGTTGTTTAACGTCATCATCATGGCGAACGTGACGCTGGCGGCGGTGAAGATTTCAAACTTACTGCTTGGTATTGATCCTTATGTGACCGTCATTTGCTGCTGCGTCTTAACGGCGGCGTATTCCAGCGCCGCCGGATTGTGGGGCGTGGTGTTGACCGACATGATCTTGTTTGTGGTCTCGATGGTGGGCGCCATCGGCGCTGCATATTATTCGTTGGGGCATCCCGATGTTGGGGGACTGTCGGGCCTATTGGCGAATGAATCGGTGCAACAGGCGACGAATATTTTCCCTGATTTTACGAATTGGCAGGAGATGTTGCCGCTGTTGATTATTCCCTTCGCGGTGCAGTGGTGGAGCGTTTGGTATCCCGGCGCGGAACCGGGCGGCGGCGGGTATATCGCCCAACGAATGTTGGCCGCCAAAGATGAAAAAAACGCATTCATGTCAACCTTCTTTTTCAATATCGCTCACTATGCGATCCGCCCGTGGCCGTGGATTCTGGTTGCGTTGTGTTCGATCGTGGTGTTCCCCACAATCGAATCAATCCAGCAGGCGTTTCCCTACGCGGACGCGAATTTGGTTGGCGATGACATGGCGTATCCCGCGATGTTGACTTTCATGCCGAACGGGATGTTGGGCATTGTGATTGCGTCATTGGCGGCGGCGTATATGTCGACCATCAGTACGCACTTGAACTGGGGCGCGTCTTATCTCGTCGAAGATTTTTATAAGCGGTTTTTCAAAAATGACGCAACGCCCAAACACTATGTGAATGTGGGGCGCCTCGCGACGGTTGTTTTGATGGTGTTGGCGTGTTTGTTCTCATTCACCCTGAAAGACGCGCTCGAAGGTTTTTCGATTTTATTGCAGATCGGCGCGGGGACAGGTTCGATTTATTTGCTGCGCTGGTTCTGGTGGCGGGTGAACGCTTGGAGCGAGATCACAGGCATGGTGGTATCATTTATCGTAGCGCTGGTGTTTCATTTTGTGATCCCTGACCGGTTTGATCCCTGGCAGGAAATCACCATCGGTACCGCGATCACAACGCTTTCCTGGCTTGCGGTTACGTTTGTGACTCCAATGACGAAGCGGGAGACGTTGCAGGCGTATTACGATAAAATCCGTCCCGTTGGGTTTGGTTGGGGCAAAGTGGTTGAGGTGAAAGACGCGGGCAATCCGGGCGAATTTACTGCTGCGTTGGCTTGCATCTTTTTTGGCTGCATGGCGGTGTATTGCGCGTTGTTCGCCACGGGCAGTTATATATACGGAAACATCGCGGTCAGCGCCGGGCTTGGAATCGCCAGCGCAGTTTCGCTTTTTGTGATATTTAAATTGTTGCCAAAAATCTCGTTTTCAAAAGATTAAATGGCATGCATTATTTTAATAAAATCTTTGGGGATTTTACTTGTAGCCATCTCAAACGACTTGTTCTTTAATTGCAATTCGCCTGGGTATAACTCTGCTCGCTTCAGTGCGGGCTTTCTGGCCCCTGTGCACAGGCGCTCCCAGAGTTTCACCCAGGCCAGAATTGGTTTGTATTATTTGATTTATCAGGGATACTTCAGTAACTCATGTTTTGAGATGGCTTCGCTTTTTTCGCAATGACGCGGATGCGGTAAAGGGTGATGATTCGTTAAAGTTCCACCCCCGAACTTCGGGGGGAGAACCTGTGAATCTTAAGGCGGATTTATCCGCTAACCAAACCCTCGACTTTAATCGAGGGTGGTTTAGTTTCTTTAAATATTTGTCCTATTCATTTGATGGACGCGGGTAGGATTCACTCGAAGAAAGAAGGAAAAAGATGATGAAGCGCTTTTCAATTTTACTCTCAATGGCATTAACGCTTACGCTTTGCACGTATTCCACAATCGCAGAGGAAAGCGCGCAGTGGTGGAAGGGGAACCTGCACACGCATTCTCTTTGGAGCGACGGCGATGATTATCCCGACATGATCGCCGATTGGTACAAAAGCCAAGGCTATGATTTTCTGGCGTTGTCTGACCACAACGTGTTGATGCAGAAAGAGCGTTGGGTGAACCCAATTAAGAACAGGGGCGGCAGCAAGGCCTTTGAGAAATATCTGGGGCGGTTTGGCGCGAAGTGGGTGGAAACGCGCGTCGATGACGGCGTGTATCAAGTGCGCTTGAAACCCTGGAACGAAATTCGCGCCCGCTTTGAAGAGCCGGGGCGTTTCTTAATGATTCAAGCCGAAGAAATTACGGATAATTTCAAAGATGAAAAATATAAAGTGAACTTGCCTGTTCATTTGAACGGTCTTAATGTCATTGACTATATTGCGCCGCAGGGCGGCGACTCGGTGCAAGAGACCATGCAGAACAATATCAATGCGGTCCTTTTGCAGCGCCGGGAAACCGGGCAGCCGATGTTTCCCCATATGAATCACCCCAATTTTGTGTGGGGCATCACGGCGGAAGAATTGGCCGGATTGGACGGGGAACAGTTCTTTGAAGTCTATAACGGACACCCCGACGTACGAAATGAAGGCGACGAAATTCACGCCAGCATGGAACGTATGTGGGACATCATTCTCACCAAGCGCCTGGGTGAATTGAATAAACCCATTATGTACGGCATCGCCACCGACGACGCCCACAACTATCACAAGTTCACGTCCCGCGACAGTAACCCGGGTCGTGGATGGGTGGTCGTACGCGCGGCGTTTCTAACGCCCGAACATATCATTCATGCGATGGAAGCGGGCGATTTTTATGCGAGCAGCGGCGTGGTGCTTGATGATATACAACATACCAAGAATCAAATGACGATTCACATCCATCCTGAGAACGGCGTTGAATTTGAGACTCTTTTTTATGGAACGCGCAAAGGGTATGACGCCGCGTCTAAGCCAATGAATGACCCCAAAACAGGCATTCCCGTTACCCGCAAATATAGCAAAGACGTAGGAGAAGTGTTGGCGATAGTCAGCGGCGCCCAAGCGTCCTATACATACAACGGCGATGAACTGTATGTGCGGGCAAAGGTGGTTTCATCGAAATTGAAAGAGAACCCGTACCGTGAGGGCGAATTTGAGCAGGCGTGGGTGCAGCCGGTGGTTGTTGCGCCTGTAAAATAATCGGATGCGCTATTTTCTGAGTTCTTTCATTAAGGCCTTAAAACAGGCGGCTGATTCTTCAGCCGCTTTGTTTTTTTTGTCGTCTTCGCCGTAATAGGCTTTGATGAATGGCGTCGCGCCGCACCAGGTGGTATGCAACACGCCCTTCATGCGGTCTGATATACGAGAGTTGGCGAACTCTTGCGTCTTCTCAATCCATTCAACCTGTCCGATCGCGACTTCAGGTTTTCTCCAGGGGCAGGAGAGAACGGGGAAGCCTTTCATGGCGAAGTAGATCGCAGTGGGGTGTGGTTTTTCATAGTGCCAATCGCAGATCAGGATGTCATTTGGAATCATGTTGATTGATGGGGCGGTATTGTTTTCGCTCGCTTCCCATTTTCCGATTCCTGTGGTTTTGCCGTCAAGAAAACGGTCGCCCCACATCATCATGGTGACGCCGGATTGGGCGAGGTGTTTATAAATCTTGTTGACTTCATGGGCGAAGAGGTCTGCTTCGTTTTTGCCCTTGCAACGGGAGCAGGCGGGGTCGGCGATAAGAAAAACCTCATCCATGCCGACGTGGAATTTTTTCGCTTCAAAGGCCTCCGCCAATTCATCCATTAGCGCAAAAACAATTTCATGCACTTTGGGATGCAGCGTGCAGTAGCTGCGGCAATAGATATCTTCGTTGTTGGGGTATTGTCCCGGCGATTCGTCGAACTCAGGATACTCGCTCAGTAGTTTGAACGTGTGTTCGGCCCAAGACTGGTGACCATAGCAATTGAATTGCGGGACCAGTTCGATTCCGGCTTTTTTCGATGACGATAATAATTTCTTCACATCCGAAACCGATAGGCCATTTTTACTGGCTAATTCGGGGTGAGATTTGAATTGAAAATTGTAATTCAATTCGAGAACCAACAAATTTACGCCTTCTTTCGGCAAGACGTTTTCGATGAATTCTTGATAGAGTTCGATATCGTTTGAATTGATTGAAGTCAGGTGTAAGCCGCGAATGGGCATTGGCCCGGCAAATGTTGTTTGAAGTAGCGCAAGCAGCGGGATGAGGGCGAATAAAAATCTCATTGGTGTTCTCCAGTTTGCATTTTATTGTGATGGAGTTGTTTTTAAATCAACATCTAATTCAACGAACAACGGTAAGTGGTCAGACGCTTCGGTTTCGAGCACTTTTGCTTTGTTGACGCGTACGGTATCGCTGACGAATATAAAGTCAATTCGCTTGGTCGGTTTTGTGCTGGAATAGGTGAATTCGGGGCCTTCACCGCCTGATTCCCAGGCGTCGGAAAAGCGTTCTTTGAGACGCAAGTGGACTTCACTGTTGGGGGTGTCGTTAAAGTCGCCGCATAGAATGATGGGCGTATCGCTGTGTTCGTCGGCGAATTGGAGTATCTCTTTGACGTTGCTGAGGCGCTCTGCGTTGTCGGGGCGGTAGTCAATATGCGTTGCGATGAAAAGCAGCGGGTTTCCATTAATTTCGATTTTTGCATGGAGCAGGCCGCGTTGTTCGCCTTCGCGCAGCATTTTGTAGTGGTGATTGTTGGATTCCAAAATAGGGAAGCGCGAAAGGATGGCGTTTCCATATTCACCGCCCTGGTAGTTGATGTTCTTGCCGAATGCAAATGAAAAGCCAAGGTTTGACGCGATGATTTTCGGCAGGTCTAACTTCTGGCTGCGCTCGACGCCGCGGTCAACTTCTTGCAGGGCAACCAGATCGGCGTTTGCGCTGGAGATCACCTGTGCGATACGAGCCGCATCGACTTTTTTGTCCATGCCTTCTGCATGATGGATGTTGTAGGTCATCACGCGCAGTTCAACTGCTGGCGCGTTGATCGCGCCGATGGTCATAAACGTTAGGACGGTAATGAGAAGCCATCTTAGAAATACTTGATCTTTCACTGTGCGCGGCATGGGTACATCTCTGCTCGCTTCGGTGCTGCTCCGCTTACAGGCACAGGCGCTTTCAGAATTGCACTCATACCCGGATTGGCTGGTCGGTTTTATCAACATTCAACATCTCCATGAAATGAATTTTGGAGTTGGCTTCTAGTATGCCATATTTTTGTAGAAATGATATTCAGAAAATGCGGATTCATCGTTTATTAAATAAATGTCAAACCAATGAGAAGCCATCTTAGAAATACTTGATCTTTCACTGTGCGCGGCATGGGTACATCTCTGCTCGCTTCGGTGCTGCTCCGCTTACAGGCACAGGCGCTTCCAGAGTTGCACCCATGCCCGGATTGGCTGGTCTGTTTTATCAATATTCAACATCCCCATGAAATGATTTTTTGAGTTGGCTTCTAATCAATAGTAGACAGTATTTTCTTTACGCGCTGGATTTTTTCTTTGTCGGTCAAGTTGAGGCTGTATTCATCAATGGTGTAGCTGCCGCCCATTTGAATGTTCGGGTTCTTGTATTGCATGAGGCTTGCGGTTTGCGTCCGGCATGAGACGTGAATGTCGCGCACGCCGGTTGCGTTGATGATTTGCGCGGCGTTGTTTTCGTTGACGCCGCTGCCCGCCATGATGCGCAGCGAACCGCCCGCCCGTTCGACGAAGCGCGTGATGTTTTTAACGCCGTCGAGCGCTTTGTTCTCGAGACCTGAGGTCAGCAAAATATCGACGCCCATCTCGATTAATTGATCGAGTGCATGGTCTGGATTGCTAGTCATATCGAAGGCGCGGTGAAAGGTGACTTTCAATGGACGCGCCTGTTCGATCAACGCCTTGGTGTTTTCGACGTCAATCGAACCGTCAGGTTTGAGTAGCCCAATCACAACGCCGTCGGCCTTCAGATAATGCGCGGTTTCGATGTCGTACATCATCACGCCGAGTTCATCTGCGCTATAACAGAAGTCGCCGCCGCGTGGGCGCACCATAATTTGAATGGGAATCTCGACAGCCGCCCGGATGCGTTTAATCATGCCTGCGCTGGGGGTGGTTCCGCCTTCGACCAGGTTGTCGCATATTTCAAGACGGTCAGCGCCACCTGCCTGCGCGGCGCGGGCGGATTGCACGGAATTGACGATGACTTCAAGAGCAAATGGTTTTTTTGTCATGGTATTTTTCACTATAAGCCATCTCAAATTGTATAAAACATGTTGAGTAAAGGCGCGGGTACAACTCTCTTCGCTTCGGTGCGGGCTTTCAGGCTCTGCTAGACGCTCACAGGATTGCACTCGCGCCTTTGAATAAAAATGTACGAGGTCGGATTGTAACAGCCGATTCAATAAATTTTCGAAATGGCGTCTATTTAATTATGTTGCTGTATGATAAGGTAAACCTGCATCATTGAGAATTCTTCCAAGACGAACCCAGCATACCTGAGGGAGAATTTTTGATGAAGCGTTCCCCCGCATTTACTTTAATCGAACTACTTATCGTTGTCGCCATCATCGGCATTCTCGCCGCGATTGCCGTGCCCAATTTTTTGAACGCACAGGTGCGCGCCAAAGTCGCGCGTAGTTACGCTGATATGAAAAGCGTCGGCACGGCGATTGAAATGTTGCGCATCGATAAAAACGTGATGCTGGTTGATTTATGGGACGACGATCACGAATGGGGCGTGGAGCGCATCAACGATATATTTAACGGCGCCGGGTTCCAGTCAAACCAGTTGCAGCGCACCGGGCGCGACGTATTGGCGCCGCTGACCACGCCGGTTTCGTATATCAGCAGTGTGCCGCTGGACCCGTTTATTGAGAAACACGGCGTCGAGGTGCACGGCGGCAATAGTGTCAACTTCCGGTCGTATATCTATGGCGACCTGGAAGTGCTCGACGCAGCCAACGGCGGCTTTTATGTCCCGGTGTATAACCCACAGATGAATACCACCAATCTACACGGCGTCAGGCCGCTCAACACCAACGAATGGGTATTGCTAGGCTTCGGCCCCGACGGCGACATGCCTAGCGCAACCTGGGGCGTTCCCTATCAGGCGAGCAATGGTCTTACCTCAAACGGGGAATTGGTCGTGCGCGCCGGCGGCGGGCTGAAATAAATTCCAGGCGCCGCGCCCTTTTTTTGGGATGGTTCTGCAATTGTTGTACTCTTGTATGTAAGCAGGAAATAAATAAAGTGACTTTTTTTTAAAGGACGGCGTCTATGGCGTCGCCTTTCTTATATCTATATCTCATGTCTTATCAAAGGATTATTTTATGGCTTCTGTTGGGAATTCGTTTATTGGAAAGTTTTTGAAGATGGAATCATCAGGCGGAATTTTGCTGATGATTTCGGCGGTGTTGGCGATTATCGTGGCAAACTCGCCTCTGTTCACCTATTACAATATGCTGATTGACACGCCGATTGTCATGCAGGTCGGCATGTTAAAGATCGCCAAGCCGTTGCTCTTGTGGGTCAATGACGGGTTGATGGCGGTCTTCTTCTTTTTGGTCGGGCTTGAATTAAAGCGCGAGTTTCTCGAAGGCGAGTTATCTGACGCCAAGAACATTATTCTGCCAGGCATCGGCGCCATCGGCGGCATGGCTGTCCCGGCGGCGGTCTATTTGATTTTCAATTACAGCGATCCGGTTGCGGTGAAAGGCTGGGCGATTCCCGCCGCGACCGATATCGCGTTTGCGCTAGGTATTTTGTCGCTGCTTGGCTCGCGGGTTCCGACCAGTTTGAAGGTGTTTTTGACTTCGCTGGCGATTTTTGACGATGTGGGCGCGATTGTTATTATCGCGATTTTTTATACCAGCAAGATTCTGGTCCCGGCGTTGGTGGTTTGCGCGGTTTGCGTAGTGGTGTTGGCGGTTTTGAACCGAAGCGGCGTGGTCTCAAAAAGCGTTTATATTGCCATTGGCGCGGTGATGTGGATCGCCATGCTCAAGTCGGGTGTGCACGCGACCCTCGCGGGCGTGTTGCTGGCGTTCTTTATCCCGATTCGATCTGCGTCTGAGCCGAATGTCTCGCCGCTGAAAAGCCTGGAGCACGACTTACATACCCTGGTGGCGTTTGTCATTCTGCCCATCTTCGCGTTCTGTAACGCGGGGCTGAACCTGTCGGGCGTCGGCATGGAACAGGTGTTGCACGGCGTGCCGCTCGGCATCGCGCTGGGGCTGTTCGTTGGCAAGCAGGTCGGCATCTTCGGCTTCTGCTGGTTGGGCATCAAACTGAAGATGACTGAACTGCCCAGCGATTTCTCGTGGGCGTCGCTTTACGGCACGGCGGCGTTATGCGGCATCGGCTTTACGATGAGCCTGTTTATCGGGTCGCTGGCCTTTGAGGAGACCGGCGTCAACCTGATGTTTGACGAGCGGCTGGGTATTATCCTCGGCTCGCTGGCGTCTGGCGTCTTGGGTTACTTTGTCCTCAACGCGACGCTGAAGAAAGAAACCGCAGCCTAGTTTCTTAGATGACATACTGTTCATTCAATGCCCAGGGGTGATGTTACTCCTGGGCGTTATTTGTTAGATGATTCGAGTCCTTGGTACATCTCTGTTCGCTTCGGTGCGGGCTTATTGCCCTCTTTGCACAGGAGCTCACAGAGACTCGCCAAGGCCTTTAATTTTTAAGCGAGGAATGGTATTCCCGCTTAGTTTTTCAAACCGCGGGCGCGCATGAGAGGGACTAGTATTTCAATTTCATCAGACTGGATGTAATCGGGCGCGACGTCGAGCATGGCTTGAATGCCAAAGGCGTCGTCATGCTGCATGGTGTTGACGAATGATTTCCTTCCAGCCAGGTGGACTTCACGAACCAACGCCTCGTTGAACTGTCCCCAATCAATGTTGACAATCGGCGGGTCGAATTTGTCGAGCAAGATTGGCAGTCCCGCAACGCCGACTGGTACGCCGGGGCGCAAGAGAAATTGGTCAGTAATCGCTTGAGTTTGCTGCAAGAGGTCCCAATCGCCGCAGTGCATGGTGACTTTGCCTAGAAGGCCCTCTTCTTTGATAATTTTGACAAGTTTCTTTGGATCGCCCGCTTTGAAATCCAAGTCGGGGAGCGCTTTTCCCTTCATAAATTCCAGCGCTTCGCGAAGAGTTGGGACGCGCGTATTTTTGAATTCATCGCTGAACCAGGAGCCTGCGTCGAGTTGCTTAATTTCGGCAAGCGTGTGTTCGCTGACCGGACCGGAACCGTTGGTGGTGCGGTCGAGAGTGGAGTCGTGAATAATGACTAACTCGCCGTCTTTGGTTTCGCGAATGTCGATTTCAAGCAGGTCGCAGCCGTGTTCAATCGCGGCTTTGAAGGCCGGCAGCGTGTTTTCGGGCGCGTATTTCACTGTTCCGCGATGTCCTACCACCAGCGGGCCGCCCCATTCATAAAATTTTTCACCGTTTTGCTCGATCTCCATCACGCGGGCAACCTGCGCGTCAACGATGGAACGATAGCCGTCGTCGCCTGAAATTCCTGTCACAATGTAAGCTGGGTGGTTGTTGCATGTTGATTGCTCAACGCTGATCGTTCTATGGCGAATGTTGTGTTGTTCGCGCAATGCGCGTTCAACTAAGTGGGCCGAGTCGATCGACGAAATGGGAGAAGCGGATGCGGCTGCACACAACGCTGCGATGATCCCAATTGCAACAACGCTAAGTATTTTTATGAAATTCATGTGTGTTTTCCTTTCTGCACAGATAAAAAAGGTTCTTCCGGTATTTGGATACTTTATCACAAATTGAATTGCGTTTTTTTGACGCTTTTTCGTGCATTCTTGATCTTTCGCTGTATCAGGCATGGGTACAACTCTGCTCGCTTCAGTGCGGGCTTTCAAGCGCTTATGTACAGGCGCTCCCAGAGTTCCACCCATGCCTGATTGGGTTGTCAATTTGTGAAATGCCGGAGCCTGTTTCTGAATAAATATTATGGCCATCCATCAATGTAAGTACTCACTTACCGGATGAACCTTA
>JAVCCE010000044.1 GCA_030765645.1 Candidatus Hinthialibacter antarcticus
GACCCTTATGCACAGGCGCTCCCGGAGTTGAACCCATGCCTGATTGGTTCGTCAATTTTTAATATGCCCGAATATGTTTTCTCTAACAAAATTATGGCCATCCATCAATGTAAGGACTCACTTACCGGATGAACCATGTTTTTTTATACTCACTGGCGGAGGGACGCATCGCCAATGTGAAACGCCGATCAGGGCTTGGGAGCGTTCAGGATGTTAAATGCCCACCTACTGATACTATCCATCCGCCTGATTCTGTCAATCGTGTGTTCTTCGAGGCCTCTATTATTACGCAAAAACAAACACGTTGCCGTCTGTGCAAGGCGCGTATAACCGTCCGTCCGGGCTGATGGCGGGCTGCGTTTCAAAGGCGCGAGTCCCTTCGAAGATGACAGTTCGTTGAAATTCTGAATCAAAGCGATAGAGGTTACCTTGGGGCGATCCCAAGTAGGCGTTGCCGCTCGCGTCGCAGACAGGGCTGGCTAAGTAGTATTCTCCATTGGCGGGGCTAGCGGTTGAATAATTGTTTATGTCTCCCTGGTCGCGATAAATCGGCAGCGCCGCGATGTCGCCGTTCATGGTTGCGACGAAGAGTTTGTCGATCCCATCTCTGAAAACGGCGGGGGTTGCGTGGATGCAGCAGTCTAAGTCCATCAGTTTTTTTGGCTCTGATTTTTTCTGATAGATGTATTTCAGGCTACAAGTGGTATTTCCATTGATGGGAACGATGACGCCATCATGCCATACCACGGGAGACGCGAAAGCGTTGACCGTGCCTTTGACGGCTTGCTGATAGAGGAGCGTTTCATCAAAACCGAGAACGGCGTTGAACACTTCGATTTGATTGCCTCGGTTTGAACTGGCAACTCGGATGCCGTAAAGGCCTCCATCCGGCGAGGCGGACATGGCCGTACGCGGATTGTCGCCTGCGTTCCATTCTTGGGTTTTGGTTCCGTTTTTTCCTGATAACGCGACGAATTTTCCGCCCCAGCTGCTGGTGATGACGGCGTCATGTTCATCAAGATAAAGCAGGTCGGATTGAATTCTCCGGTCGCGTCTCGCGGGCAGCATGACCTCCCAAACCGGTTGTCCTGTTTTGGCGTCGAGCGCATGAACGCGCCCCAACAACGAGCCGACATAGAGGACGGACGCGTCATTATTAATGGCGGGGGAGGCTTGGAAGCCGCCCGGCAGATCGCGCCGCCAGAGTAGTTTGCCATCGCTGTTATAGGCTTGAACGCCGCCCGCGCGGTCTGCAATAAACACCGAACCGCTTTGCGAAAATACGGGAGAGCCCACGACCGAGCCGCTGGCTTTCAGCGTATCGGTAAGTTTCGGTTCTTTTGAAAGCGACTGGGCGGAAAGCCCGCAACGCGACGGGTCGCCGCCCGCCATGCGCCATACGGTTACGCCTTGTGTATTTGACATGACAGCCCCCTAGCGTTGGTATGTCGGTTGAAAGTGATAACGAGCGGTTTCGATGGGGACGCCGACAACGTCCAGCATCGAGAGCCGGTTTTCGCCCAGACCCATTTCACGCGCCAGTTTCAGGCAGTTGATTCCATTGGCGAACGGCGGGGTGCGGTCGGCGGCGTCGGGGTCGAAGCCCATCACGGATGCGCCGACGGCGTCGGTGCAAACCGGGTTGCGCCCGACGAGTAACAAATTGGGACGACACACTTCGACCAGCGATCCGTTCCAGGTTCCTTCTGCGTTTGAGATGGTGCTGACGCCGTCAATGATTGTTAATTCCACAGGAAAGGCCGCGTTGAGATCGACGATAAACTGCGGCACGTTGAAGCCATGGTCTTGTTCGATGGATTTCCCGTTAAAAGTATCAATCGACGTCGAGGGCTTTTTTGTGCAATTGTGCATGGTCTGCCCACGGTAGCCGGTGGCGTTTTCGTTTGGAGCGTCAACGCCGTCTTCGCCGTACATGCTGCTGGGGGGGACGCCGAACATATTTTTCATCCCCAGGGTCACCCCGCCGGAGATATGGCTTTTCATTTTGGTCAACGAGACGATGACATCTGTCTTGGTATAACTCTGGTTGACTTCCCAGGCTGAGGCGAGCAAGCCGCCGTATGGAACTTTTGCGAGGTCGTAGGCGCCGTGGCGGCCTTTGTTGCGGGTGTTCTCAAACACGCATTTGCCGTCCATCGCCTTGTTGAAGTCGTCAATGTTATAGTCATAGTGCGCGAAGTCGGCGTCGTGATTTTCGCCAAAGGGCAACTGGTCGCAGAAGGTCACCTGTTTCGCGCCGTATTCAACCAACAGGCTGCCCGCCGCTTTGGCGACGATTGGGTGAACCACCGTCGTCATCCAGTAGGGGACGCCGCTCCAGACGTTGGCGGGCGAATTGACCAGATTGACTTTGATGGTGACGAACTGGTTCTTGACCAAACTGCGGACGCCGCCCACTTCATCAAACATATTGCCCAACAATTCGCGAACTTTTGCGTAGTCATATTGGTTGCAGATTTGGATCGAGGTCAGGGTGCGCGGAACCTGGGCGGGTTTGCTCCAACCTGGAACGGAAATGGCGGCGAGCGCTGCGGTTTGTAAAAACCGCCGCCTCGGCAGGGTGAAGGTTGGGGCCTTCGGAACTGATGTGTGCATTTGTTTTTTCATTGGCCTATCCTCTCTACATCTCTATCTATTATAACGGATGTTGGCCTCTACCCGTTAGAGTTGTTTGAGGGTTTGCCTGAATGTCTCGATCATGACGTGAAAATGCGCCTTGAAACAATTTTGCGCTTTTTTTGTGTTTGTTGGCGAAAAAGGGAAGACGAAGAGGGACGGAATACGTTACAATGGTAGACAACTGACGGGAAACGTAAAAACCCTATGGATTCGTTTCGAATACTGCATCCATATTACCTGTTGTTATTGCTGGCGGTCCCGCTGCTGTGGTACACCGCCCGGCAGGTGCGCGTGTTGGGGCGCGGGCGCAAGTCTCTCACCCTGTTTTTGCGCACATTGGTGATTTTGTTCTTCATTCTGGCGTTGTCCGAAGTCGAGATGCTGGACCGCGGCGATACGCTGTCGATCTTTTTTGCCATTGACCGCTCCTCCAGCGTTCCCCAAGACCAACAACAATATGCGCTGGCCTATGTGCAGGAGCAACTCAATCAATTGCCGCCCGAAGACCTCGCGGGTATTTTGTTCTTCGGCAAAGAAGCCGCGATCCAGGAAAACCCCGGCGAAAGCGTGACCCTGCCTGAATATCAGGCGCTGGTTGATGCGGAAGGCACCGATATTGAATCCGCCGTGGGGTTGGCGATGGCGGCGTTTCAAGAGGGGATGCAAAAGCGCATCGTCTTGCTGACCGACGGCAACCAGACCCAGGGCGATGCGGCGTCCGCCGTCCAACGCGCCAAAGCGGCGGGCATTGACGTTTGGGTGTTGCCGCTGGAATACGTGTATACCCAGGAAGTATTGCTCGAAGACGTGGTCTTGCCGTCGCGGATTCGAGAGAAAGAGCCGTTCACCGTTAAGGCGTTGGTCAACGCGCAAGAACAAGGCCCCGGCAAGTTGCGCTTATATGAAAACGGCGAACTCATCGCCGAAGAAGACGTTGAATTGGAACCCGGCAAAAACGCATTTCAATTCACCCGCGAAATTGAATACAGCGGCGTTTATAATTACGAAGCCCAAATCGAAGCCGAAAACGACAAGCGCCCCTCAAACAACCGCGCCCAAAACTCGGCCTTAATCAAGGGAATGCCCCGCATTTTGTTGCTGGAAGCCGAGCCGGATTTGGGGCAGTTTCTGGTTGCGGCGCTGCTTTCAGAAGGCATCCAAGTGGATATGCGCGCGCCCGAAGAGACGCCGCTGTCGATCCGTGAACTGCAAGCCTACGACAGCATAATCTTGTCGAACGTTTCGGCGGAGCGCATCCCGCCCTCGCAACAGCGCATGATCGAAACCGCTGTGCGCGACTTGGGCATTGGGCTAATCATGCTGGGCGGGCCGGACAGTTTCGGCGCGGGCGGCTGGCAAGGCTCGCCGATTGAAGAGGCGCTGCCGGTTGCGATGGATGTGAAGCAGCGCAAGGTTATCCCCAGCGGCGCTCTGGCGCTGATTATGCACTCGTGCGAAATTCCTCAAGGCAATTACTGGTCGCAAGAAATTTCGGTCGCCGCGCTCAACGTGTTGGGACGTAACGATTACATGGGCTTTTTGCGTTTCAGTATGCAAGCGGGCGGGCCTGCCTGGCTGTTTCCTCTGACGAAGGTCGGCAGCAAGCGCGATATGAAAAACAAGATTCAAAATTTGCGGTTTAACGACATTGGCGACATGCCGTCGTTTGATAATACCTTGCAAAAGGCGTATGACTCGCTGGTTGAAGTCGAGGCTAACGTCAAGCATATCGTTATCCTCTCTGACGGCGATCCGGCGCAACCCAGCCAAGGCTTGGTAGATGATATTATCGACGCGGGCATCACCATTTCGACGGTGTGCATCGCCCCGCACGGCATCAACGGCACTGCGGTCATGGAAGAACTGGCCGAGTATTGCAACGGCAAGTTTTATCATGTGAAGAACAACAAGAACCTGCCTAAGATTTTTATCAAAGAAGCCTCAACCATTCGCCGCAATATGTTGGTGGAAGAAACCTTTACGCCGCGTTTGCGTCAAATGAGCGAAATGCTGTTGGGGTTTGAGAGCGGGTTCCCGTCGCTGGACGGATATGTCGTCGCCGGGTTCAAAGACCAGGCCGAAACGGTGTTGACCTCAGACAAAGAAGACCCGCTGTTGGCGCACTGGCGCTATGGGCTTGGCAAGACGGCTGCGTTTACCAGCGGCCCCAAAGCGCGTTGGGCGAACACTTGGCTGAGTTGGGAGCAATACGCCAAGTTCTGGGGACAATTGGTGCGTTGGACGCTGCGCAGCACCGAAGACGATAACTTCGTCGTGCAGACCTCGGTCGAAGGCGACCGGGTGCGCATCGCCATTGATGCCATGACCGAAGACGGCGAATTTCTCAATGATCTCGATTTTAGCGGCGCTGTGTTGAACCCTTCGCTGGAACCGGTCGAGGTGGATATTCGCCAGACCCAGCCGGGGCGGTATGAAGCGGAACTGTCGGCCAAAGAAGCAGGCAGTTATTTGATGAACCTAGCGTACGAACAAAAAGGCGAACAACTCGAGGGGCGTTTGACGGCGGGAATCTCCGTCCCCTATTCGCCCGAACACAGCACGACCAAACAAAATGACGTGATCCTGAAACAATTGCAGGAACTGTCCGCCAATCCATTTTTGGAGCCGGACCAATCCATCTTTGAGCATAATTTAATCGCTACGGGCGATATTAAACCGCTATGGCCGCTGATGATTGCTTTGGCGATAATCTTTTTCTTTTTGGATATCGCCGTGCGGCGCGTCTTCTTTGAACTCACCCAGTTAGAGGCTTTGTTGGGGAGAGTGAAGGCCTGGCTGTTGTATCCCTTCACGAGGCAATTGGCGCCGGTTGGCCCTGCGACCGAACAACTGGGCAACCTGATGCAGGCCAAGCAGCGCGCGGGGGAACAGTCGTTGGCCCAGGCGGGACAAAAGGAAGCGCTGCTGCAAAAATTAGAATCGCAGGGCGACATTGACGGTGCGCCTGAGGTCGCTGGCGCAAAAGACGAAGCGCCGTGGCAGGAAGTTAAACCCGGACAAGACGCCCCGCAGTTTGAAGAAGAGAAAAACGAATATACCAGCGCTTTGTTCCGCGCCAAACAGCGAGCGTCGTCGCAGATGAAAGATCGGAAATGATTCAGGGCAATCAAGCGCATTTGGGTTTTATCAATCGGCGCCAAGCGCTCTTTGGCGTTGCGTCTGCATTGTTGGGCGCGGGGTGCAACACGGTTTCAAAAAAAAAACCGGAAGATGACCATGAACTCGACGCCGCGCCGCCGCCGTTTGAAATGGGGCTTTCGTACCATTACGACCATGTCGGCCCGCGTCCATTTGGTGAGGGCGACCGCGATTGCACCGGGGGGCGCGTGGTCAGCGTGTTGGGGCGCGACCCCGATTACCAGAACTTGTGGGTCGTCCAAGACCGCTTTGAATGCGAGCAGGGAATCGAGATCGGCTTGTATGACGACAAATACCGCCGTCATCGCCAGGGTCTGACAAGCGCGGCGGGCGTGATTCAAATCGAAGAAAAACCGCCTGCGCCAATTCGCTATCTCGAATTAAAAAAGAAAGACAAAAAGACCTTTGAGACCGAACAGGTTTTTATGACCGCCGCAGGAGAAGTCGTCGGCGCCGCGCACATGACCGAGAATGTTGAACGCCGATTTGACTATCGCATCATAAACCCGATTGGCGCGATCTTGTGCCGGTATTTTATCGTCGATGTTTCGATTGAGGCCGACCTGAACGGCGCCCCGGTGACGGTCGCTGCCAAAGTTGAATCCTACTGGTCGGACAAACTGCACTGGTTCGTCCAGATGGAATATGAGTTCAAACCGATGCAGCGCGGCGGTAAGGCCGTCGGCCCCGCTTATCGCGCCAAGAGCGTTCTTAAAGACATTCAAGAAGCCGAGGCTTAGTCCGCTTTGTTCCGTAATAGCAGCAGCGAGTTACTGACGACGCAGACCGAACTCATCGCCATCGCGCCCGCTGCGAGCATGGGCGTTAAAAAGCCGAGAGCCGCCGCTGGAACCGCACAGACGTTGTAAAAGAACGCCCAGAATAAATTCTGTTTGATCTTACGCAATGCGAGCCGACTGAGCTGAATGGCGCGTACGGCTTTGAGCGGGTCGTCGCCGATCAACACAATGTCGCCGCTTTCTTTGGCGACGTCCGTACCGCCGCCCATGGCGACGCCGATGTCGGCTTGCGCTAATGCGGGGGCATCATTGACGCCGTCGCCCGCCATGGCGACGATGCCGCCCTGCTTCTGTAATGTTTGGATAACGTCCGCTTTTTGTGTAGGGCGTACTTCCGCAAAAACGCTTTTAATTCCCAATTTATTTGCAACCGCCTCGGCGGTTTCTTGTTTATCGCCTGATAATAAATGGACGGTCAGCCCCATGGCTTGCAACTGCTGGATCGCTGGTTTTGACGACGTTCGTATCTGGTCGCGGAGCGCGAATGCGCCAGCGGCTTGTTTGTCGTTTGCACATGCAACGACGGTCTGTCCGCGTTGCGCCGCTTGTTGCGTCCATTCGGTCAGGGCGGACGTATCAATGTCGTTCTCGTTTAGGAACGCAATCGAGCCGATGTGGATTTGCGCGCCGCCCGCATCGGCGATGACGCCGCCGCCGCTTTGTTCGTTGACGGCGTGTGGTTCCTGAATGTGGAGTTGCTTTTCCTGCGCATGTCTCACAATCGCTTGCGCGAGCGGATGCCGCGAGGCGGACTCAACGGACGCAGCCAGCGCAAGCCAATCATCATTATGAAGCGAGGTCGAGTCAGAGACGGCGGGCCTGCCTTCGGTCAGAGTTCCTGTTTTATCGAACACGAAATCGGTGAGTTGTCCGGCTTGTTCGAGGGTATGGGCTTCTTTGATGAGGATGCCTTCGCGCGCGCCCTTGGCGGTTCCGGCCATGACGGCGGTGGGAGTGGCGAGTCCTAACGCGCAGGGGCAGGCGATAATCAACACCGCTACCGCATTCACCATCGCGGTGGTGATCTCATGCGGTTGCGCCCAGGCCCATCCGGCGAATGTGAGTGCCGCGACAACGATAATCACCGGGACGAACACGGCGGATACGCGGTCGGCGAGGCGTTGTACGTCGGCCTTCGATTCTTGGGCGCGACGCACGAAATCGACGATGCGTTGCAGGGCGGCGTCGGAACCGGTGTGGGTGACTTCGAGTTCGATCACGCCAGTTAGGTTTAATGTGCCGCCGACGGTTTCATCGCCGACGCTTTTCTCAACCGGCATGCTCTCGCCAGTCAGCATGGACTCATCAATGGTCGATTGGCCCTTGATGATGGTTCCGTCTAGTGGGATTGACTCGCTGGGGCGAACGCGGATGCGCGCTCCGGGTTGGATTTCTTCGACTGCGACCGTGCGTTCTTCTCCGTCTTCGAGTAGATGGGCAGTCGGCGGCGACAGGTCAAGCAAGGATTCGACCGCTGACGCCGCCGCGCCGCGTGCGCGGGTTTCGAGATATTTGCCGATAGAGATCAACGTCAAAATCATCGCGGCGCCGTCGAAATAGAGCGGCGCATCCGGCAAAAATAAACTGACGACGCTGAATCCATAGGCGGCGCTTGCGCCCAATACGATCAGGGTGTCCATTGTGGTCGCGCCGTGGCGCGCCGCTTTGAACGCCGCTTTGTAAAACGGGAACCCGACATACGCTTGAACAATCGTCGCCAGAATAAAAATGACAAATTCCGATCCGGGAAATGAGACGCCCATGCTCAACGCCATGATTGGAACGCAGAGCGCCGAGCCGACGATCATCCGCCGCAGCCATCCGCGTAATGCGCGTTTGCGTTCGGAGTCTTTCGCGTTGCGGGATTGTTGCTCTATGGGCGCGGCGTCATACCCGGCGTTTTTCACCGCTTGGACGAAATCGCTCTCGGAGACCGCGTCGTCTGGCGTGACAATTGAGGCTTGTTCGGTGGCGAGATTGACGCGCACTTGTGCGTTGGGCGCGGCGGATTGCAGCGCTTTTTCTACGCGGCTGACGCAGGAGGCGCAAGTCATGCCCTGGATCGATAAGCGTATGGTCGCGTTAGCGTCAATTGCTTGCGTTTCAGGCGGGCAATCAGAGGGCGCGTCTACGGTTTTTTTTTAACGGGGGTGAAATCGGCCTGCTGGACGGCGTCAAACAGCGCGTCCTCATTGGTCTGGCCGGAGTCATATTCAACAACGGCTTGTTTGCTGTCTAACTCAACCTGGACGGACGAAACGCCCGGGATAGATTCTAAGGCTTTGGTTGCGGATTTAACGCAATGCCCGCAAGTCATGCCTTCGATCAAGAATGTCGTGGAAGTCATAGAAAATCCTTAAAAAATCGAACCAGCAATTAAAAAGGCGGATATCGAAAGTATACCTGATACGCTCGATACCCGCCAAAAGTTTTTCGATGATAGAAGCAAAGGCTTCTTGTATTATCCTCCCGCCGTCTCCGCGTCCCAATCAGGGCCGTTGGTGACTTGGTCTTTTGCATTGCGCCGCAAATCTTCCTGGAACTCGAAGTTCGCATTTTTCTCGATGTACTCTTGTTGTTCCTTGGGAACTTCATCTTCCGGAAAAATTGCGTTGACCGGACACACCGGAGCGCAGGCGTCGCAATCAATACACTCATCAGGGTTGATTAAAAGTTGATCTTCGCCTTCATAAAAACATTCGACCGGACAGACTTCTGCGCAGTCGCCGTATTTGCACTTCACGCAGGGTTCGCCAACCACATACGTCATAATGGTTCTCCTTAAAGTTACGAGCTACCCAAGGCAAACGTCGCCGCTTCCCCCAGGCGTCGTATGGGTTTATACCGCGTTCCGATTCGACCTGCAACCCCGATATGCAAGTCTCTGCTCTTCCAATAGAACTACTAAAAGGCGCTTGTCAAGCAGTCTATCCCCCACAGCAGTTCGATCTGTTCATGCCTTCGAGGCGGTGAAGCGTTGTTTGTGTTGATCGAATCCTCTGTGGGGATTACACTTATTGAAGAGCGTCTTGGGGGATTTCATTTCTCTTTTATATTGTTTATTGGACAAACGTAGGGTCGTTTTTTACAGAACAAGCAATGGCAGCGTGAAACCAGCCGATTTCCGGGAGAAGCGAATGATTGCCCGTTACTGATTGGCGTGATTTGCGTTATGCACTACGGAGCGTAAATTCGAGCGGCGTTTTGATTGAGGAGCGCATCCCGTTGCGTCGGGCCTCAAACGCCGCAATAGAAATGAAGTAGGTTAGAATGATGAACCGATGGTTGTTTGTACTTTGCGCGACGTGGCTTGTTCTGAATGGTGCGGTAAACGCCCAGTTTGATTCTGCGGTGTATGAAACTTTTAATCGAAATGCGCCCGCCGTCTATTCGATTGAAGTCCAGGTCCCCAAAAATCTCATCCTGCAAGAATATGATAAATCCATTTCGCGTCTGCGGGAATTTCATGACCGCTACAGCGATATGGTGATGTCCGGTACACAGCCGATGGCGTCATTTTTTACGCTCAATAGCCTGATTGGGCGTTGGGAGCGTCAACTCGATTTTCTCAAAGAACAAATGTTGATGAACAACAGTATGCGCGGGACGGGGTTCGCGATTGATCCCCACCACATCGTCACGCTGAGTTCCGTTGTGAAAAGCGCAACGATGGGCGGCGAGATTACGGTGACCGATCACCAAAAAATTCAACACCGCGCTTTGTTGCAAGGCGTTGACCGCTTGACGGGCGTTGCGGTGTTGCGCATTCCAGACGCGACGTTTGAGCATTACGTTGACTTAGGCCGCTTATCGACCACCTTGCCCGTGTCGTCTTATATTATGACCATTCAATGTCCGTATGATTTGCCGCCGTCTCCCTATACCGGTATGATTGGCGGCTATCACCGCCAGTTAAAAAAATTTGAACTCGAACGCTATATTCAAACCAATTTGCCGTTATATCCAGGCAATGAAGGGGCGCCGGTGTTAAGCCCGTCGGGTCAATTGGTGGGGATGATGGCGGCGGAATTTAGTATTGGCGCGGCGCCGGGCGTTTCGTTTGCGATTCCTGCTGATTTCGTGGCGGAGTCGGCGAACCAGATTATCCAAAAAGGCGATTTGGTGCACGGCTGGCTGCCGGGAATCGAACTGCAACAGTCCGCGCAGGGTATCTTGATTCGTAATGTAGACCCCAATAGCCATGCGGCGAATTCGGGCTTAAAGCCCGGCGACGTGATTATCGGCTTTGACGGTCGGCAAGAGACGGAACTTTGGGACCTGTTGTCGCGCATTGTCAACGCAAACCCTGAACAATTTGTCCGCGTCGAAATTCTTCGCGGCCCAAACCGGATGCAGTTTCAAATTCAATTGCTCCAAAGACGCTAACCTTCAATCTGTTGGGGCGGCGCTAAAGCCTAGGATCATCCATCCTCTCATCTGTATACTATTTTTGCGTTATGGTGAATCAGAACTCGCGTTCGGTGTTTTCTGTTCGTCAGAACCGAATGATATGTGCAGCCGACAAGTATTTTGTTAGGGACCAAAGATGAGACACGTTTTGTTGATCGCGGCGCTGTTTGCTGCGTGTTCTTCCTGGGCGTTTTCCGCCGATGAAACGATTGGCTTTTCGGATTTATTAAATCAGTTAGTCGATCTTGAGACGGTGTATCAGCCGCCAATTTTTCATACGGGCATGGCGTCGAGTTTTGACCGTTCCGGCGGCGACCAGGACGACGTGGGATTTATTCGCAAAGAAGGCGACTGGTTCGTGGTCGCCGAATTGCCCGGCCCCGGCGCGATTACCCGCATCTGGTCGGCTAATCCGCAAGGCATGGTTCGGATATATGTGGATGACGGCGGGCAGCCGCTCATTCAGCGAAATTTTCGTGATTTGTTTCTCGATAAGATCGAGCCGTTTAAAAAACCGTTTGTGCGGGGCGCCCCGCGGATTTGGGGCGCTCATTGGTCGTATGCGCCGGTTCCTTTCGAGCAGTTTTGTAAGATTACGTTATCGGCCCAATGTTTCTATCAAATTGATTACATTACCTACCCGATTGACCAAAAAGTGAAATCGTTAACGCTGCCGCTTTCTAAAAGTGAGAAGTCAACGCTTACGTCCGTGGGGAAACAATTCGTCACGGCAAAGGCGGCGCCGTATAAAATCAGCAAGACAATCAAGCGCGAAAAATTTAGCGCTTCGCTCCCGGCGGGCGACCGCATTCAACTCGCAACCTTTGAAGGCCCCGCTGTGTTTCGTGGGATGAGAGCGCGGTGGAGCGGTGAAAAAGACGAGACCGGGCGCGAACTGATGTTGTATTGCGCGTGGGACGATGAAGACAGCCCCAGCGTTCAATCGCCGTTGTATGATTTTTTTGGCGGGCGGGTCAAGTCGCTGGCCATCGGACGGGATGAAGACGGTTGGCGCTATTGTTATCTGCCCATGCCGTTTGCCCGCAACGCCCGCGTTTGGATTGAGAACGGCGCGGAGAGCGCGACGCGGCGGATTGACGTCGAAATTGATTGGCAGCCGGACGCCGAATTGCCGGACAATTTGCGTACGTTTCATGCGTTATGGAAACGTGATAACGACACGCAACTGGAGCCAATCAAAACGAACCTCGAGACGGCGACTGTTGAGGCAGACCCTCGCCGCAATTACGCCGCCCTGTCCACAATGGGCGCGGGGCATTTTGTTGGCGTCACCTTGCATCGACTGCCCGCGCCGGAAAGCGACGCCATGTTGTTTGTCGATGACGACGAATGGCCGCCGGACGGCCCCGGCACAGGCAATGCCGGGTTTTTTAATCAAGCGGGAGATGCGCAGACCGTCAGCTGGCCGCTCAGCGCTGCTGCGTTAAAGCTTCACGGCATGAATGGCTTTCTGCGCTTGATGTTTCCGTATCCGGTTGATTTTCGCGAACGCTTGGTCTTGAGTTTTGAACAGGGCCATGCAAACGCTATGCGGCAGGATTATTCGAGTACGGTCTATTGGTATCAAGAAGAACCTCACCCGCCGTTCCCTTATCCCGTTCCCGCCGCCGCCCGGCAGTTTCGCACGGAAGTTTTGACGCAGCCTGAGTGGATTCTGCAAGAAGACCAGGCCGTGCCTGTTGTTCCGTATGAAGGCGAAGATGTGATGGCGTTGGCGGTGGGCGGGCTGTATGAACCGCAAGACATGCGCCCGTTTGGCCCGGATTGGAGTGGAAATAAGCAATTGCGTTTTGAAGCCGAAGCGCCCGGCGCCTACATTGAATTTCAGGGCGAACGCCTGGCGTATTCGGGATATTACAATGTCGAGTGCGGCGTCACCCAAGCGCCTGACGCGGCCATCGCTGAAATCTCATTGAACAACCGGGTGTTGTTTCCCTATGTGGATTTGTATGGAAACGAAACCAAACCCGCGCGGATGAAAACAACGCAGCCGGAATTTTTTCACGCGTCCGAACCGCCGATTTTGCGCTATGAGGTGTCGGGCCAAAATAATGCGTCGAAAGGATACGTCATCGGCGTCGACTCGTTCTATTGGGAAGAAACCCGAACGGTTCCAACAAGTATAACTATTCAAGGCCCCTATTGGTCTACGCCTGAGAGCGACCAGGATGTGTTTCAGGAGCGTGAAGCGCAGGGCGGCGATTCGATTGCGCTGGGCTATGAACCGTCGGGCGGCGTGTCGATCATACCGCTCAAGGCAAACGACGAGGGCTATTTTCAATTGCCTGAATCGGAGCGTCAGGACGGCGCGTATGTCGTGTTATGGAATGTGGACGCGCCGGAGAGCGGCATTTATCGGTTTGAAGCGGCGCCCTTCGAGGCGACCCCGTATTTATTCAAAAAAGACTCTGATATGATTGAGACAATGACGGGCTGGGTTGTGATTAATGGGATTCCGTTGCAAGGCGAAACTGAACTTCGAATGGACCCACGCGCACAACAACGCGCCGCTGTTCGGTTTTCGCTGCCTTTGCGAAAAGGCGCCAATGAATTGATGTGGATGGTCAATCAAAAATTAGAGCGCGGGTTTCAGCCTGTCATGTATGGGATATCACGATACTGAACTTGATTCGGGAGAAAAATGATGATGATGTCGCGATGGATTTATGCAACGGTATGCGTTGTTGTGTTCTCGTTGTCCGTCCCAGCCGAAACGGTCAAAATCAGCGAGGATGAATTGCTGAATAAAATCAAAGGCGGTTGGTTGGGGCAGATCATCGGAGTGGTCGTTGGCGGTCCGACCGAGTTTCGCGCACAAGCGAAACTGTATGAACAACCGTTAAACTGGGACGCGAAAGAAGTCAAAGACGCGATCAATCAAGATGACCTCTATGTCGAAATGACCTTCGCCCGCGTGATGGACGAGTTGGGGCTGGATGCGCCCATGTCGGCGTATGGCGAAGCGTTTGCCGACAGTGAATATTGGCTCTGGCACGCCAACTTTATGGGGCGCCACAACCTGCGGAATGGAATCACGCCGCCGGATTCCGGCCACCCAAAATACAACAGCCACGCAGATGATATCGACTTTCAAATTGAAGCCGATTTTATCGGACTGATGTGTCCAGGCTTAATTGCGACTTCTAACCGTTTTTGCGATACGGTTGGCCATGTGATGAACTACGGCGACGGCGTCTACGGCGGTATGTTCGTCTGCGCGATGTACGCCGAAGCCTATTATGAGAGTGACCCGCGCAAGTTAGTCGAAGCGGGCGTCGCCGCCCTGCCGCCCCAAAGTGAATACGCCCAAGCCATTCGCGACGTGTTGTCTTGGTCGATGAAGACCCGCGATTGGAAACAAGTCTGGCAACTCTTTGAAGACAAATGGGCCAATACTGACATCTGTTCGGAAGGGACTTTCCGCGATTTTGACATCGACGCCAAAACCAACGGCGCTTACATCGCCATTGGGATGCTGTACGGCGGCGGCGATTTCAAAAAGACCATTGAAATCTCAACCCGCTGCGGGCAAGATTCCGACTGTAACCCCTCCAGCGCGGCGGGCGTGTTGGGCGTGGTGTTTGGCTATGAGAAATTGCCGCAAGACTGGAAAGACGAACTGCAAGGCATCATCGACCAAAAATTCGCTTATACCGATTATTCATTTAATGAGATTGCGCAGAGCACGTTGAAACGCGCCAAACAATTGATTCTGAAAAGCGGCGGCAAACAAAATGGCGGCGTATTTTCCTATGAGCGCGAGGCGCCCGTCGCCGCGAAGTTAGAGCAATGGAAACAAGAACGCCCAACCAAAATCGTTGAAGTCAACAGTACGGATTTTGTCTGGTCCGGCGAATGGAACAGCGAAGACAATTCAAAATGGTCCGCCGAAAAAGGCGCGCGGGCGACGTTGACGTTTGAGGGGACCGGCGTGATGGTGAGAGGCCGCATCCGTAAAGACGGCTGCATTCTCAACGCATATATCGACGGAAAAAAACAGCGTACCTTTAACCTCTTTAACGCGACGGATGAACGCGGCGGCGAGAGCATCTTTCATGTGTTCGGATTGCCAAAAGGCAAACACACGGTCGCCATCGAACATACTGGAACCAGCGACCCGCAGTCAGAAGGCGCGGTCTTGCAAATTCAAAATGCGTTTCTATTTGACGGGCCTGAACAGCCCCGCGCCGTCAAACAGCAGGATAACTAATATGACTCATCGCGTACAAATCACCCTTGGCGAACTGCAATTCACGGCGCTCTTCGAAGAGAATGACGCCGCGAACGCGATCTATGACGTCTTGCCGTTTGATCTGCCCTATCAGACATGGGGCGATGAAATCTATTGCCATATCCCCGTTGAATTGAAGGCGCGCGGCGGCGTTGAAATTGTCAAAGTCGGCGATCTGGCGTTTTGGCCTCCTGGCAAAGCGTTCTGCATTTTTTTCGGTCCGACGCCCGCCTCCGAAGATGAACGCCCGCGCGCTGCAAGCGAGGTGATCGTCTTTGGCCGCATTGAAGGAGACGCCTCCGCCTTGCGCGGCGTAAAAGCCAATACCATTCGGGTGGAACCGATGCCGGACGAGTAAACCAATTTTGGGAGGATGTTATGCGCCGTTTGTTTTATCTTGTTTGCGTCTATTCGTTGTTGCTGCTGCCTGCATTTGCTCAAGAATCAATCAGTGATTTAACCGCAGGCGAAGTTCAAAAACTCGCAGGCGGCAACCAGTTTATCGAAGGCCCGGTCTGGCACCGCGACGGGTTTCTTTTGTTTAGCGATATCCCCGCTGAGCAAATCAAGAAATGGGACGGCGCCTCGTTAAGCGTTTGGGACAACGACAGCGGCGCCTCCAATGGATTAACCATCGACGAGCAGGGCCGCGTTATTGCTTGCGAACACGGCGGACGGCGCATCTCAGCGCATGAAGCGGACGGTTCGGTGGTTGCGATTGCAGACGCCTATCAGGGCGACGCGTTTAATAGCCCCAATGACGCGGTGGTTCGGTCTGATGGAACCATCTTTTTCACTGATCCTGACTGGGGCTTGTCAGGGCGCCCGCGTGAGATTTCTTTCAATGGAGTTTACCGGGTCAAGCCGGGCGGCGAGGCTGTGTTGCTCGATAATGATTATTCAAAACCCAACGGCATCGCGCTCTCGCCCGACGAAACCAAACTCTACGTCGCCGACGATACCCGCAATTTTATTCGCGTTTACGACCTGGACGCCGAGGGCAATGTCAGCAATGCGTCGCGGTTTGCCAGCGTCTCGAATCCAGACGGCATTAAGGTAGATGTTGACGGGCGGGTGTGGTCGTCGAGTTCTGCGGGGGTGATGGTTTACAGCACCAGCGGCGAGCGCATTGGCGTGGTTGCGTTTCCAGAACAACCAGCGAATCTCGCTTTTGGCGGCGCTGATTTCAAAACCTTGTTCGTCACGGCGCGGACGGGGCTTTACTCTATTGAACTGACGGTCGCGGGTCTTGATCCGTGGCGGATCGTACCGTCGGGAATTCGTTCCCGCTCGTTAGAGTAAGTCGAGGAACATCAAATTCGCTTTGGGAAATGCGTACTGGTCGAACTGCGAGCGCGGCGCCCATTTGAGCGTTTCGTGATACAGCGTTTGCGGTTTGCCCGACAGCCACTCGCATCGGTATAAGTGGATGGTAACTGTCAAATGCGTATAGGCGTGGTCGACGGTAATCACATGCTCGCCGACTTTGACCTCGCCGCCGAGTTCTTCGCGAATCTCGCGGCGTAAGGCTTCCTGGTGGGTCTCGCCGGGTTCGACTTTGCCGCCCGGGAACTCCCACAACCCGCCCAGCATTCCATTGGGCGGGCGCTTGCCTAATAGATAGCGTCCGTTTTTTTTGATCGCCGCCGCGACGACGTGCGCATGAGGCGGCGTCTTTTTTTCTTTGCGGACGGGCAACGTCTTTTCGATGTTTTGCAATCGGGCGGCGCAGCGTTTTGTTAATGGACATTCTCCGCACCGCGGTTGTTTAGGCAGACAAACGCGGGCGCCGAGTTCCATCATGGCCTGGTTGAAATCGCCGGGGCTGCGCGGCGCGACCAGTGCATCGGCGAGTTTCCACATTTGGTTGATCGTTTTTGCGTCGTCGATGGAGGCTTCAATCGCATACAATCGCGCCAACACGCGTTTGACGTTGCCGTCAACGACGGACGCGCGTACGCCAAAGGCGATGCTACACACGGCGCCTGCGCTGTAGCGCCCGATGCCCGGCAGCGTCATCCATTCTTCAACGCTCTTCGGAAAGGCGCCGCCAAATTCGGTCGTGATGATTTTCGCCGCTTTGTGAAGATTGCGCGCGCGGCTGTAATAGCCTAAGCCTTCCCATTGTTTTAACACGCGGTCGATGGATGCTTGCGCTAGCGCTTGTACGGTTGGAAACGCCGCCAGAAAACGGTGGTAATAGTCAATCACCGCTTCGACGCGGGTTTGCTGCAACATGATTTCCGAAATCCAAATGCAGTAGGGATCGTCCGTCCGTCGCCAAGGCAGGTCGCGGGCTTCGCGGCGATACCACGCGAGCAGTCCGCGCCGTATGGCTGTGATCGTGTGAGAAGAGGGCGGTTGTTTCATCGCGGGCTATTGCTTCCAAACGCGCAGCATCTGATTGCCGCCAATTTGAAATTCATAATCGACTTGCGCAATCTCAAACTCTACGTTGCGTTGCGGCAGTTGCTGTTGTAAGTAATTCAGATGCGGCGACGGGCGCCCGTTCAGCGTTAACAATGGAAAGAGGCGAACTTCCGGCGCGATGCGCAGCATCTCCAGCGTTGCGTTCAGGTGAAATTCCGCGTCAAGCAAGTGGCTGTAGGTAAACAGCAAGTGCGAACATAGCGCGAGATCAAATTCATTGTCTGAGAACGGGAGGTCGGGCAAGGTATGATTTTGATAGCGGCCTTGTTGCTTGCCGGTTTCATAATCATCAAGAAATAGAGTGAGCGCTTTGCGTCGCCGTCGGCCCATTTCGTTGGGAGACGCAATACTGTTCCAATGATACTTGTCTTGATTTTCCCGCGCGGCCTCCACCATTTGAGAATAGACTTCTTCGAAGCGCTGGCGGATGTCTTCGCCGGAAAATTCATAAACCGGGTCAACCGAAAGGACGCGCCCGCCTTGCGCGGAGAGTTCAGCGTTAAAACTGGCGGGGCCGTCGCCGCAGCCGACGATGCGTCTGGTTAAATCATCGTCGCTGAGCGCAAACATGCGGCGGTATTCATCCAGAGTGCGCCCCCAGGGGATGACCTCGTTTAACACAATCGGCGACGGCGCTTTGGGCGCTAAACTATCAGACGGCATTTCGGTCCTTGCTCCTGCATTTCAAAGATGAACGAAACGTATGATAGTGACTTGAGGGAGTATTTCCATCCCGGAGAAGGGCGCTATTGCTTGACGAACGGGCGGATTGTCCCGAAACTAGTTTTTTATAGTCAACAACAGATCAGTTTGAATAGAAGCAGGTGAGTTGAATGGACCCGGATACAATCTCAATCTCGGCGGCGGAACTGGCCGACCTCAAAGCGCGGCTCGAAGTCGCTGAAAATCATCGCGTAGGCCTGCTCGAACACGCGCACAATCTTGAGCACCTGCTCAAAGAAAAAGACAGCGATTTAAAACAAAGTAAAGAGATGCTGGATGTTTTAGAGGCGCGTTGTTACCGCTATGAACAAATGCTGCAAGACTACGGCTTTGATCCCGCCGGAAAGAACTGGTCGTGAACGCCCGCAACGCTGAGTATCAGCGTATGCTTGAACGCGAGGGCGAATTGTGGGGCCAGGCCAAACCGGGCGAGCGCACCTCCTGGCTTGAATCGCCGCTGATCTACCGCGCCGTCAATCTGCGCATCAGCGGCAAGCCGGATGTGGATTGCCTCGGGTATATACGGGAGAAATACTTTCGCAAACCTGCAACACTCGGCCTTAACGTCGGCTGCGGACACGGCGAGTTAGAGCAACTGCTGGTAAAGCGCGAACTGGTTGAAACCATGCACGGCTTTGATGTAAGCGCCGGGGCGGTCGAGGCGGCGCGCAAGGCTGCGCAGGAAACCGGGTTAGGCGACCGCGTCGAGTATTTTGTCGCCGACGCCAACCACTTAGATGACGCGCCTCTCGCAGCGCAATACGACGTGGCCTATGGGTTCATGGCGCTGCATCACATTGTTGATCTCGAAGCCTGTCTGGACGGTCTCAGCCGTCGGCTCAAGCCCGGTGGGCTGCTGATCGCCAATGAGTTTGTCGGCCCCTATCGTTTTCAATGGACAGACAAGCAACTCGAGATCGCCAATCAATTGCTCAAGTGTTTTCCGGTTGAATTGACCCGCAATATCCGCGAACCGGAGAAACTAAAGCGTATTGTCGAACGGCCTTCAATCGAATTTATGAAAAAGCACATGGCGTTTGAGTCGGTTTGTTCTGACCGCATCGTCAAGGCGCTGCATGACCGTTTTGATGTGCTCGAACAGCGAGACTACGGCGGGACCATACTTCATATTTTGTTTGAAGCCATTATGGGGAATTTTAAAGAAGAAACCTGCCGTGAACACGCCGCCCTGGTGAGGATGGCGGCTGCATGTGAAGAGACGCTGCTGCGGCATGGCGGGCTGGAACACGACCATACGTTTATGGTTTGTAAAAAGAAATAGAGCCTGAAACCCAGGCTCTATTATTTGTATCATTGATTAGGCGCTGGCTGGAACCGGCGCCTATTTTCGTTTTGCCCAGTCGATGTTGTGGATGGTGATATCCGGTCCGCAAGACTCATGAAGTTGCTTGCCAAATTCATCGGTATTGAATATGTTTTTGGCAATGAAAATACATCGAAAGCGCCCGCGCTCGTTATTGATTCTCTTGCGCTCAACGTGGTATTCGCGTTCTCTGAATATTTTTATACACGCATCATGAACGATTTTGGGGTTGGTCGAGTCGACGCGAATATCCCATTTCGCCAGCCGCGAACCGTTGGGAATGTCCATAATGTAGAGCAAAAGATAAATGAATCCCGTAATGGCTAAAGCGATTGAGTAATACTGCAACCCGCACGCCATGCCGAGGCCGATCAGGATGAAGATCATCGAAAGGTCCATCGGGTTGCTGAGCGCTGTGCGGTAGCGGACGAACCCGCCGAAGCCCGCGAGGCCAAACGCCAGCGCCAAATCGCCCCGAATGAGTGGAAAGATGATTGACCCGGCGACGCAGATCAGGATTTGTGTTTTTTTGACAACGGCGTCACTGACTTCGCTATTCAATTCATGGGCGCGTTTTGGATGATACGCTAACAATGCTCCCAGAATTGAAGCGATAGTCATCGCCAAAAATAATTCGTGAAATGTGTCCGCATATTCGACGGTCCCCTGGTGAGGAGGGGGGTCCGATAGAAATGTGGAGAAAAAATTCCACACTTCTGATTGCGCAACGCTATCGGTGACACTTTTAACGCCTTCTGCTAATCCAGGAGAACTCATGCTTTAAACAAATCCCTTTTAATGGTTGCTTGTACTGTGTGATAACAATTGAACCACGTTTAACAGTATCCTAATAATACGTTTTTGTCTGTAATTTCTCTAAAATTCTACAGTTAGGAGCAATAAAATTTCATTGTTGCTTGAGTCGGGGCCGCCTGTTTCTTCCAGGTTGAGGGCGTATTCGGTACGGAAAGATACGTTATCCGTGAGTTCTGAGATGACGGCGAACATCCATTGTTCACGGTCCCAGGTGAACGAACCGCCGAAGGAGTACGGTCTCGCTGTCAAGTTGGTATCCAGTGAACTGTAGCGCACCAGCGGACGGACGGCCTGAAGGTATTTGATATCATCAATATCAAATTTGTATGAGCCTTCCGCATACCAGGCAAAGCGCTCTAATTCGCCGTCGCGGGCACCAATGGCTTGCGCGAAGAAATCCCAATCGGCGATGTCATATTCGAGATTCACGCCCCACCAGCGGCGGCTATCTCTCTGTGATATTCCATAGCCGGGAACCTGGACGCGCAAAAAGTCGAGGTCGTCTTCGTCTAAATTGCCAAACACGCCGAAGCCGAGAATGTCGAGTTTTCCATAATCGTCGAAGTCTAACTTATATCCTACGCCGACGCTTAATTCTCTTGAACTGTCAAAATCCAACTCATCGACGTCGGTTCCGATAATTTCGTTTGAGTCGTCTTCGCCTAGCGACGTATTGTCGAGGGGAAATCCGTTTGAGACGCCTGCATAGACATTGACCGGGTCCCAGTCGCCTTTCCAGGTCACGCCCAAGTCGCGTTTCGCCCAGAAGGCGCGTCCATTGATGGGATAATATTTGGTGAAACGGTCGGGGCGCCAGAACGCGGGTTGAAGCCCGGCGCGAAGTTCTGATGAAAGAACCAAATCAGAAAAATCAACATAGGCTTCGACCAGTGCGTTTTCGCCTTTACTGTGCGAGGTGTCAAACTTGCTGGAGAAACTGATGTCGTTGGTGAAATCGGCGTCGAGTTTCAATCGAAAGTCATTCAGGGTGAAGCTGCCGCCGGGGTTTTCGGGGATGCCGGAGGGAAGGTCTGTCTCATTTTCTACATCAAAATAGCCGAAGCGCAGACGGCCTCCCAGACGAAAATATTCATTGTTAATTGACTGAAGCCAGGGGGCGTCTTTCTTGCGAATGCCGTCGTCTTCGCTTTTGTCTTTTTTCTTGTCGTCTGCTTTCGGCTCGTTATCGGTATTTTCAGACGCGTCTTTGTCTGCGTCATCTTTTTTCTTTTTTTTCTTATCGCTGTCTTTCTTTTTCTCTTCAGCCTCGCCGCCGCCGTCGAGTGCGTCGAGGCGTTTCTGCATCGATTCAATCAGCGATTTGAGTTGCGCATTTTCGGTTTCTAAGGTTTCAATGCGCTGGTTGACGTCAATATCTTCATCCGCATGGCTGGCGCTGGGTGTTGTAACCAGTGCTGCGCACAAAAGCAAAAATGCGAGCGCCGCAATGTGGATCGTTTGAAATGAGTACATGAGAGTTGTATCCACCCACTGAAGATTCAAGGAAAAAATGGATCGAATCACATCATACGGTTAAAGTTATGACATGCCTTGTTAAAACAAGTGCAATTTACGATTGTATTAGAATTCTGTTAGGAATTCAATAATTAGTACGACAATTCTGTCTATTTTGTTCCTTTTTATTCTTATTCAAGTGACACCGCAGCGATGATACAGTTCAAATAACGTGATTCCGGCATCGAAGCCAAGGCCGGATGGTCTTTGGATTGGCCGCGTACTTCGAGAATCTGCAAGCGTTTGCGTTCGCGGTGGGCGGCTTTTTGCAGCGCTCCGATCAGGTCGTCTTCTTTGACGAAGTACGAGCAGGAACAGGCGCATAGGATGCCCTGGTTTCTAAGCAGATGGATCGCCTGACGGTTGACGTCTTCGTAACCGCGCAGCGCTTTGTTGACTTGTTTGGCGCCCTTGGCGAAGGCGGGCGGGTCGACCACGACCACGTCAAATCGGCGTGAGGCGGCGCGTTCGCTTGAAAGCCATTGGAAGACGTCCGATTTCACGCATTCCATTTTGTCTGAAAAACCGTTGCGTTCGGCGTTTTGTTGGGCGGTTGCGATGGCGGGTTCGGATGAATCAATCGCAATGGCGCTTTCGGCGCCTGCGTGGAGCAAATGCAGCGCCCAGCCGCCGGTGTAGCAGAACAGGTCAAGCGTCTCTTTGCCTTTGGCGAACGGCGCCAGAGCGGCGCGATTTTCGGCTTGGTCGAAAAAGTGCCCGGTTTTTTGGCCGCTGGAAACGTCAACGCCAAAGCGGACGCCGAATTCTTCCATCTCAATGACGCCGGGTTCGTCGCCCAATATGGTTTTCGTATAACTGGGCAGGCCTTCAAGCCCGCGTTTGTCGTGATCGTTGCGCAGGACGATTGTGGTCGGGTTCAATACGACTTTCATCGCCTCAACCAGTTCGTCAATGCAGCGTTCCATGCCTGCGGAGAGAATCTGTACCACATACGCCGACTCGAGGCGGTCAATAATGACGCCGGGCAGCGCGTCCGATTCGCCGTAAACCAGGCGGTAGGAATCACGGCCCGGGTAAATCAATGTGCGCAACGCCAACGCCTGACGAATGGCCTGGGCGAACCAATCAACCGAGACCACCTCTTCTTTGGGTTTACGGGATAAAATACGGATAGCGATTAAACTATGCGGATTATAAATTCCGGTCGCGACAAAACGCCCGGCGTCGTCGATGACGCGCACGATGGATCCGGGTTCGGGCTTCGGGTCGGGATGTTCGATTTCGTTGCTGAACATCCAGGGATGTCCGCTCTTGGCGCGGCGCCCGGCGCGGGGTTTAATCGTAATCGTTATTACTGTTTCTGGTAGATTGGACATGAAATGCCTTTGTTTGAAAAATGGCCGTCGCGCAACGCTGCGCAACTCAGCCCGTATTATGCCGCCCTGGTTGAACCGGGCGGAGACTTGCGCGATGCCGCCCCGCCCAGCCTGGCGAACCTGGCTGAAACGGCGTCGTTGCGTCGCGCTTACATAGAGCAGTATATCGACCGTGGGCGCTTAACCGAATCGCTGCGTGCGTCTCATTTGCGTCGCGGCGCCCCCGGGGCGGTTTTGCAGGCGGTGGAACAGCTGCGCGGCGCCGACGTATTGTTGGTCGTGACCGGGCAGCAACCCGGCTTATTGGGCGGCCCGTTATTCACTCTCTATAAAGCGGCGCAAGCGATTGCGCTCGCCAAACAACTCAGCGCGGAACGCAACGAAATATTTTTGCCCGCCTTTTGGAACGCCAGCGAAGACCACGACTTCGATGAAATCGCTTCGGTGAAATGGCTCAATAAAGATCGCCAGGTCGAATCGTATACCTGGGAACTCGAAACCGGTCACAGGCCGTTATATCATATCGCAATGGATGAGTTGCCGCTGGATGATTTAATCACACGCATCGACGAAACCACGCACCCCTCGGATTTTAAAGACGAATTTTTTGCGATGTTGCGTGAATGCCGCCAGTCGGCGCAAACCTACCCCGACTTTTTTGACGCGATGTTGTGGCGAATGTTCGGCGAGGACGGGCTGATCATTCTGCGCCCGGATGATCGCTTTGCGCGTGAAGATGCGGTGCGCCTGATGGCGGATGAAATCAACCAACCGGGACAATCGTCCGTTGATATTTCTCAACGAGGCGAACGGCTCCAAGCAGCGGGCCTGCCGCAGCAGTTGCACAAGAGCGAAGACCGCGCCGCGTTTTTTCTCATTAGAAATCATAAGCGTGAGGCGCTGCGAATCACGCCGTCGGGTTTCCAAACGGACAGCGGCGAAACCATTGCAATCGATGCAATGCAGCAACTGTTGCAGGATGATCCCGGCGCGTTTTCTCCCTCGGCGATCTTACGGCCTGTGTTGCAAGACGCGGTGTATCCAATCGCGGCGGCGGTGTTGGGGCCGGGCGAAATGGGCTATCACTTTTTATTGGATGCAATCTATGCGCGACACGGCGTCCCGCGTCCGGTGTTGGTCCCGCGTATGGGAATCACCTGGCTGGAACCGCGTGACCGCAAGACGGTGGAGAAATGGAACCTCACGCCCAATGATTTGAAAAAAGACGCGGCGGCGTTGCTCAAACAGTTGGTCAGTGAAGGCGAGGGCGCTGCACCGCCGCGCGGTGATCTCGACCGTGCATTGAGCGCCTGGTTTGAATCAATGAAAGAACGCGCCGCCTCCGTTGACCCGACGATTGCAGGCGTCCTCGATAAAAACGCCGCCAAGATTCAGAAAGAATTAGACAACAGCGAGAACCTTTTGTTGCGCCGCATGGCCAATAAAGAAACTCAGACCCGCGAACAGATTGAAGCGTTGCAAGCGTCGCTCATGCCCGGCGGCGCGTTGCAGGAACGCAATTTGTCATTTATTTCATATTATCTAAAACATGGCACGGCGTTGATTGAGCAGATCAAATTCCTCGCTGAAACCACGTCTCCCGGCGCACATGTCTATGCGGAACTTTGAGGAATTCATTCAAGGCGATTCAATTTGTCGTGGGGAGGGCGAGTCTCCCGACGAGCCGCGAGCTATCGAACTGTTTGCTCTTTATTGCGGCTCACCAGGAGGTTCGCCCTCCCCTCGAATTAATGAGGCTCAATAATTCGATATTGTAGACGGTAGAGTGGTTCATGAAACATTCACTGATCGCTTGATTCATTTGAATCTGGCGGGTTGGGTAAGCGTTATTCGCCGCGCAGGCCGTAGCGTTTCATTTTTCGTTGCAGGGTGCGGCGGTCGATGCCGAGGGCGTCGGAGGCGCGTGAGACGTTGCCGTCCACTTGTTGCAGGGTGTGGTCGATATGCTCGCGTTCGACGTCGTCTAAACTCCGAAGCCCTGATTGCGGCGCAGGGCGCGGCGTCATCGGTTGGGGCGGCGTTGCGGCGGTGGTTTGAAACGTCTTCATCGAAAGCAGCGATTGCACCGTTTGCGCACTGATCATTGGCTCGTGGCTCAGCAAGATGGCGCGTTCGCAAATATTGAACAACTCGCGTACGTTGCCCGGCCAGTTGTAGGTTTGCAGAACGTGCGTTGCTTCAGTGGTGAAATGGGCCCCGCGGCGTCCGGCCGATGAACGCTTGAGATAGGATTCAATCAATTCGGGGATGTCTTCTTTATGCGCCCGCAACGGCGGCGTGGTAATCGCCAACACGTTGAGCCGATAGTAGAGGTCTTCGCGAAAGCGCCCCTTGCTGACTTCGACAGCGAGGTCGCGGTTGGCGGCGGCGATGATGCGCGTCTGGGTGGTGCGCACCTTGGTCGATCCCAAAGGGCGAAACTCGCCGGTCTCGATCACCCGTAATAAACTGGCTTGGACGTTGGGGTCCATGTCGGCGATTTCATCAATAAATAATGAGCCTTGGTCGGCGACTGCGAGCAGGCCTTCCTTCTGGTTGCTGGCGCCGGTGAATGCGCCGGAGACGTGTCCGAACAGCTCGTTTTCGAGCAAGTCGGGCTTGAGCGTGGCGCAATTGAGGTCGATGAACGGGTGAGTGCTGCGCTGGCTCTGGTAATGCAGTGCGCGCGCGACCAATTCTTTTCCGGTGCCGCTTTCGCCCAAAATCAACGCGGGCGCGTCGGAGTTTTTGACGCGGTCGATCAGTTCCAACACCTGCTTGACGGCGGGGCTGTCGCCGACGATGCCGTGTTGTTCCTGGGCGCGGTGCATGGCGTCGCGCAGGTGAATGTTCTCGCGTTGAATCTGGTTTTGCTGCACGGCTTTTTGCAGGTACACGTCCAGTTCTTGAATGTCGCAAGGCTTGGTCATGTAGTGAAAGGCGCCGTTTTTGATGGCTTCAATCGCGGTGGAGATGTCGCCGTGTCCGGTGAGTAAAATGACGGGCAGGTCCGGCGCCGATTCGCCCAGCCGCTGCAGTAGTTCGAGGCCGTCGATGCCGGGCATTTTCAAATCAATGACGGCGGCGAGGCACTCATTGAGGTTGGGCCGGGCAAGCGCCGCTTCGCCGTTTTCTGCTTCGGTTACTTCATAGCCCCTGCGTTGCAGCGCCCGGCAGGCGGTGCGGCGAAAGACGTCGTCGTCGTCAACAAATAAAATCGCGCGCGGGTTATCATTCATGGTTGATTGGCAGCGTGATGGCTGCTTGCGTTCCAACGCCGGGTTCGCTTTCGATTTCGAGGCGCCCCCCCAATTCTCTTAGGGACCCATAGGTAATATACAGCCCCAGGCCGGTTCCCTTGCCGACGGGTTTGGTGGTGAAAAACGGCTCGAAAATGTGCGGCAAATTTTCGTGAGAGATGCCGGGGCCGTTGTCGGTGACGCGAATACTGATTGTATCGTCGACTTGTTGAGTTTCAATCTGCATCTCAGGCTGGCTGGTTTCGTCCATGGCGTCGGCGGCGTTGATGATGAGGTTGCATAAGGCTTGCTGGATGCGGTTGGCGTCGGTGACGATGTCCGGCAAGTCGTCTTGCAGGCGCTGGTGAATTTGGATGCCGTTGATTTTGTGCCGGGTGATTTCCAGCGCTTGGCTGACCAATGGATTGACCGGGCAGGGTTGCAGGGTTGGCTCGGTGATGCGCGAATAATTGAGCAGTCCCTGGGTGATGTTTTTGCAGCGCGTGGTTTGCTCATGAATGGTTTGCAGCGCGTCGTCGAGTTCGGTTGAATCTTTGCCTTGGGGTTCGAGATGAGAAAGAATATCGCGGGCTTCTTCGGCGAGAATGCGAATGGTGCCCAGCGGGGTGTTGATTTCGTGGGCGACCCCGGCGGCGAGTTGGCCGATGGCGGCCAGTTTTTCGGCGCGCGCCCATTGTTCTTTGCGCTTTTTCTGGTCAGTAACGTCGAGGATCAGTTTGATTATCTGCACCAATTCGCCGCTGTCATTGATGATGGGCGTCACCATGGTGTCAAAGTTGCGTACGCCGTCGTTCTGCGTCGGCAGGCGCACCTCACGGTACAGAGTCGATTGTTCTAAATCGTTTTTTGTGGAAATTTCATGGAGCGCCTGAAACGCACCCGCGCAGATGCGGTAGTCGGCGTTGGGCGCGTCCGGTCCGAACCATTCGCGCACTTTATCGTTGGTCCATTCCACCTGACCGTTTGCGCTCATCACTAACATGCCTGCTTCGAGGCGGCGCAGCAGGTTGTCGAGTTTGTTGAATTCCAACTCGACCCGTTGGTGCGCTTGCAGCAGTTCGCCCTCGCGGCGGCGCAGGTCGCCCATAATGACCGAGACGAAATAAGCGGTCATCAATGTGGTCGCGACAAAACTAATGGGCGCGCCCACCACATGAAAGGGGATTTTCCCTAAGCCGAGAATGCCGTCTTCGCTCAGGTTCATATCGACGGAAACCAGGCTGGGCGCGAAGACTTGTATCGCGAAGCAAAAAAAGATAAGCCCGATTATAGCGACGCTCTGGCGCGGCGGCAGCATGATCCAGGCGATGATGACTTGAAAGAAAAAGAAGGTGAAAAATGGATTAATAAACCCGCCGGTCATTAACAAAATCAGCGTTAACGATAACACGTCGAGAACAATCTGCTGCAGCGCCATGCTGCGGCCCCACTTGGGCCGTTTGAGTTGGAACGCATAGTAGGCGTTATAAGCGAACATGAAAAACGCGATGGCGAACAGCGCCGTCAGTGAAAAATGAAGGCCAAAAACGAAATTCCCAATCAGCGCCGAGGCGATTACGCTGGCGGCGCCGTACCAGCGCAGGCCGATCAGCCATTCGAGCCGCTGACGTTGCAGCGTTATGTCTTCCGGCGGTAGTTGCGGCATAAGCGGCGCTGAGGCTCCCAAAAGAATTTAGGGTATTGTATCACATCGGGAGTAATCAGGCTTGCCTTGAGAACTCATGAGTTGCATGGGTCGTCTGGTTGAAGAATCGCGGGTATGCTTAAATGTTATCCTCTTGATCGAAGTCATAAAAGCGAGAAACAGAATGAGTACAGCAACAAAAACCATCGGCGTGTTGGGCGCAGGCTCATGGGGCGCTGCGCTGGCGATGGTGCTCAATGACAATGGACACCGCGTTTTTTTGTGGTCGAATGACGCCAACGAAATTCAGCGGATCGCATCGACGCGGCGCTTGCTGCATAAACTGCCCGATGTTCGTTTGCCGGACGCCATTCAGGCGGTCGCCGACGCCAATGCGTTTGCCGATGAGTGTGAACTTTTGGTGGTTGCGGTCCCGTCCAAAGTGATGAAGCCGTTTGCGGAGGGCTTTGCGCCGTTTCTGCGAGGTCGCCCCAAAATTGCGGTGAGCGCATCAAAAGGGATCCAGGCGCAAACGCTGCATACGCTTAGCGAACAACTGGAAGGTCATTGGCAGCCGTCTCTTCAATCGGGCGCATTACGCGGCGTTGCGGCGTTGTCCGGCCCCAGCCATGCGGAAGAAGTCGCCAATGGATTGCCGACGGCCATCGTCGCCGCTCACGCGGATGAAGCCATTGCACGCGAGATTCAAGATGCGTTTCAAAACCCACGCTTTCGCGTCTATCGCAACCATGACCGCCGAGGCGTTGAAATTGGCGCTGCGTTAAAGAATGTGTTGGCCATTGCGGTCGGCATCTCGGACGGACTCGGCTTCGGCGACAATGCGTGCGCGGCGTTGATTTCACGCGGACTGTTTGAACTCAGCCAAATCGGGCGCTGCCTGGGCGCTCAGCCAGAAACTTTCATTGGTTTGTCCGGCCTCGGCGACTTGGTCGTGACCTGCACCAGCCAACATAGCCGCAACCGGAAATTCGGCGAGATGATCGCCAAAGGCTACAGCCCTCAAGAAGCGGAAGAAGAAATCGGCATGGTGGTCGAAGGGGTGGCGGCGGTGCAAGCCGTTCCGAATTTGGTGCAAATCCATCAGATTGAATTGCCGATTTCGCAAGAAGTGTATTCCGTCGTCATACAAGGCCGCGATCCTAAACAAGCGGTCGAAAACCTCATGCAACGCGAAAGCAAACCCGAGGCGTTATAAGACGGGTTTTCGCTCTGGCGAAACGGGCTGGGTGGCGAGGTAAGTTGACGCGGAGCGACGACAGCCCTTGAGGAAAACCGAATTGTATTGCTGGTGGGTTAAGACCCCCCCCTACAACAATGTCATTGACTTAAGACTTTTAGCCCCCCTTTTTAAGGGGGGACGGCGCGGAAAGCGCCAGGGGGGATTCGGGCGCAGCGCGCTGCGCCCCTACGTTTGCGTGTATATGTATTTTGAGTTTTACGCAGCGAATTCAGCCTTTGATTGATTGTCTGCAAGGGCTGGCTTCGTTTCACTTCGCCTTGCCCTTGCCACCCCTTAAGTCAATGACATTGCACTCTTCAATCTTCTTCTTCCCGTGTGCGCGGGATGGTGAATGAGATGCAGGCGCCGCCTTCGGGGCGGTTCATCGCCTGAATGCGGCCATGATGAAATTCCTCAACAATCGACTTGACCCACGCCAGCCCGAGTCCGCCGCCGCTTGAGCCTTCCTTTGTACTGAACCCGGATTGAAACACGCGCTTGGCTTCTTCTGACGTCATCAGGTTTCCATCGGCGTGACGCAGTCCGGGACCGTTATCGAAAATGGATATCTTTACGGATTCGGCGCCGTTGGGTTCAAGGTGGATGTCAATTTTGCCTTTCACGCCCGAACGCGCAATCGCCTGTGAGGAATTTGCCAGCAGGTTAAATAACGCCATGCGCAACAGGCGCGGCTCGATCATTGCGGGGGTCGCGCCGGGCGTATGCGCGTCTAACTCAAACTCACGCGAAGTCGATAGGCGAAACAGCCCCGCCAGATCGCTCACCAGTTCTGATAGGTCGATTTCTTCATAACGGGGGCGGCGCGCATAGCCAAACGAGCGGTAGATGTTCACCATTTCCTGCAAGAAATAGAGATTGTTTTTTAGGCCGTCGATGGCTTCGACGAAGAAGGAACCGCGCTCGGGATTGAGTTGCACGATGCCCATGCTTTGCGCGCGCTGGATGGTGTCGAGGTCCCATTTGCCGGTGGCGACGATGTTGGTCAGGTCGTGGCCCATGTTGGTGGCGAGGTTGATGCCGAAACGGTTGCGTTCTTCGACTAGCGCCTGGCTGCGGGCGAACGCGCGGGCGAGGCCGTTCTCGCTTTGCTTTTGGATTTCTTGCGCGATTTGTTCCCATTCGCTTTGGGGGAGACTGTCCGGCAAGTCAATTGCGCAACGCAGGCAGCCGGCGAAGCGCTCGCCGATGCGCAACGGAATTTCAACGCAGTTCGCCTGAATCCAGCGGGGGGTGAAATTGTCAAACGGCTGGGGCGTTTCGATTGCGTCGGAAGAAACCGGAGTGAAGATTGCGTCCGCATTGTCGAAGTGAAACGGTTCGACAGTTTGGAACGGATAAACGTTGCCGATTGACGCGCCCGCGCCGCGCAAAAATTCATCGACCACTTCGGCGTCGTCGGCGCGGTCTTGCAGGCGTCCGGCGAGCTGTTCGATCTCGAAGCCGAAATACACTTCGCGCTGCAATCGGGCCAGATGGTTAAAAGCGTGTTCGATGTCGTGCTGGGGTTTTTGAATGAGACAGACCGCGCCGGGACGCGCCATCTGTTGCATGGAACTGCCAATGCGCAGCAATGGGTAAAGTACGTTGCGATAGAGCCAGAGGTAAACCAGCCCTGTCGCGCTAATAAAAAATACCGCAAAAAGCCAATACTGCGCGACCATGGTTTCGATGGATTTCCAACCTTTGGGGGAGGCGTACATCAGCGTGATTCTAAAATCGCTCGACACCATCGGCGCTTGAAAATCCCGCGAGAACAAGCAGTTGGTCCAGTCGTTGTACTCGTTTTGTTTGTCTTTGTTAATGTATTGCGCAACCACGTTTTGATTTTCGTCTTCAAGAATAATTCCAAACCAGGGGTGTTCTTTTTCTAAAAAAGTGTTTGCGTAATTGTCGAGATATTCTTTGGCTTTTTCGAGATAGGCGTCGCGATGGGTTTTTAGAATTAAATTGAGTTGAGCATGAATCGGCGCGACTTCGTCTTTAATTTCAGCAAACTCGACGCGGGAGTCTAAAATCAATGCGCGTTTTTTGTTGGCGAACAGCGTATCCAGCATCGCGAGAAACAACACGTTGATTAAGATCAACGAGGCGAATGGGACGAACTGCAACACAAATAAGCGCAACCTGCGTTGCGAGCGACGGGCGTCATGCCGGGCAGTATTCATTCAGGAACCAGCGCTCCTTTGTCGAGGCGAATTTCAAGCGGCTTCTTCATTTGCGTCTTCCAGTTCATCTTCAAAATCTACGGATTCGTCCGTCAGCGGTTCTGCCGGAAAAATACGATGCAGCCGCAAACAAGTATAGAAGAACATGGCCCCGCCCACGAACAGATACATGTGATAGGTGAAAAAGCGCCAAATCAAAATCACGACGCCAACTAAGTGCGGCGGGATGATTTTGCTTAACACAAAATACGACATCACTTCGACGCCGCCGCCGCCGCCGGGCAGTACGATCATCAACGACAGCGTGAACAACACGCCTTGCAGTAAAAAGAAAAACACCGGTTGGTGATGGATATTAAACGCAAACAAAATCAGCGGCAGCGCGCCGTAACGGCAGGTCCATTGAATGCTGGCGAATACGAAATTCAGAAATAAAACGCCGCGCTTGACTTGGTATAAATGAGTGATGCCTTGCTTCATTTTGATGAACTCTTTAACGAAACGCCATTCATACCAACGCACCCGGGCGGGCATTCGGTGTTTGTCCGCCCACTTCCAGCGCGCCAGTCCGCGAATCATGCGGACCATGAATCCTAAACGGACCGCAAGCGCCAGCCCGCCGATGATCGCCGCGATGATGAACAGCATGACCAGAAAGCGCGGGCCGTCGATGGGCGGTAGTTCGCTGCGCACCACGGGTTCATGCAGCAGCGCGTAAAACGTAAGCGGCAGCAACAATGCGAAAAAGACGCAATCGACCGCAACGTCAATCGCCAACATCGAAGCGCCGTGCGCAATCGGGACGCCGCCGCGATGCAGCAGCGACAGGCGAATGACAGTACCGCCGACGCCCGCCGGGGTGGCGGCGATGCCGAATTCAGTCGAGAGCGAAACCGACAAACTTTGTATGTATGTAAGTGGGTAGCCTAATGAGCGCGAGAGAATATATACGCGGGCGCCGTTGCACAACCACGCGGTGATAATCATTGGAAACAAGAGAAGCAAAAATCCCCAACGGAACGAAGCCAAGTCGGCGAAGGTTTGCGCTTCCTGAGTGTACCAAAACACGCCGCTGGTCGCGAGGACGCCCAACACGGCGCCTTGGATTCCATAACGAAGCATGTCGTTACGCGTCAGTTTTTTTTTGGTGGTCATGGGTTCGTCGAACTCATTGCATCCTTGGCTGAATTGCCTGTTGCCGGACGCCCTGTTTTGCGCGGCGAGCAGCCGTCGGCGACATCCGCGTAGGTCATTGGCTGCCGCGTCAAGAGCGCCTCGCGCGCCAACGCTTTCAGCATATCGCGAACGGCGGGGTATTTCAAATCGCCGGGATGGACCGCAAGGCGCAAGACCGGCGCGTTATGATTATAGAATTTCCAAAACCGCACCCAGGGCTTCGAAATGGTTCGGCGTAAAAGGGTGCGGCAGCTGAAGGTCAGCGTCGGAGCGTTAATGCGAATGTTTTGTTGGAGCGCCTCGACCCTGTTCCAGTATGTCGTGAACTCGAACCCGCTGTCGATCAGTGCGCGACGCGCGTCGGGGCTGAGCAGCCAGGCGGGCGCGACGAACCCGCGCGTCTTGAGGCCCATGCGCTCAAACATGTCTTTACCGCGTTGCAAATTGGCAAGCGCGTCTTCGTAATTGAGTTGATAAAACTCGCCTTCGCGGGCGGTATAGATATTGCCCATAAATTGCTGCAACAACCCGCCGTCGATCGAATCCGCGAGATGGGTGTATCCATGCAGGGTGATCTCGTGGCCTTGCGCGGCGCAGTCTCTCAGCCAGGCGGCGAAGTCGGTGTTCTGATCGGTGTCTTCTCCACCGTGCCATTGAGGCACCACTAGCAACGAGACGCGCTCGACGCCAATCGAATGCATGTCATCCAGAAATAGACGGCAGGCGTCCCACGAATGCGGCGCCAAATCATGAAACGAAACGACGAAGGATAATCGTTGTCCTTGCCAGATCATTTGAGCTCCCGCACAACGGTAGACACATAGACGCGATTGTCGTGAAAGGGGCGAAATTTTGTGATTTCTTTTTTGTCGTAAGTATGAAAGCCGAATTTATTAAATACCCGTTCGGTGCGGCGGTCATCCGTCGTCTGTATTTGTCCGTAGACGCGCTTGAGCCCGTTCTGCTGCGCCCATTTCACAAAGGGAACCAACAAGCGGGCGCCGACGCCGCCTGCGCCGCCTTGTGCGCGATACGCCGGCAGTAAGTTGAAATGCAAATGCCCGCCGTGTTTGGGCGCGTCAGGGGTTTGTTTGGAGCCTTCGGTCATACACCACCAGAGAAAATTGCGGCTGGCCTGATTGTATTGTCCGGTGAGCAAGCGCAGCAAGGCTTTTGGGGCCACCTGGGCGCATAGAATCCACGCCTGCGCCCATTCATGGCGCCGGGGGCGCACGGAACCTAAAAGATATCCGACTACTTCGCCGTCGTCTTCGGCGATGAAGGCCGATTCGGGTTCCCAGTCGGTATAGTAACGAGTGAGATAATCGGCGAATACGTCACGGTCGCAAAACAACGGATCGACCGGAGAGCCGGAAAAACCCGTATCGCAACAGATGCGCCGTACGGTTTCACGGTCGGTTGGAGAATAAGGTCGAATGGTTAGGCTCATGGGTCTCAATTGTATGAGGTTCAGATTTTACGGTGAATTCAGACGCGAGTTTTCCGTCTAATAAATGATGATATAGCATAACCAGACGGTCGATTGTCATTTCGATTGAAAAATTTTCAACCATGCGCTGGCGCCGTTGCTCGGACGGCTGCGAGTGGGGCAAGGCGCGTACCTTGCGCACCGCCTCCGCTAAATCGGCGGGATGAGGCGATTGAGCGGTAATCAGCGGTTCTTCGCCTTCGACGGTGTCTTCCATGCCGCCGCCGTTTACGATAATGACCCGGGTCCCGCAGGCCTGGGCTTCAAGCGAAGTCAGCCCAAAGGTTTCATACACGCCCGCATGGAGAAAAATATCAGCGGCGCTGTAGTACGCCGTCAGGTGTTCGGCGTCAGTGCAATAGCGGAACCACGAAATGGAGTCGTTTTTACTGAGCGCCCGTTCAACGATGCGCCGCAGTTCGCCGTCGCCGACCAGCAATAGATGACAGCGCCCTGGCCCGCCGGGGTTGTTCTTCAATTCGTCCATCATGCGAATCAGCGCCCTTATATTTTTCTCACGCGCTAAGCGTCCGACGAACAATATGAGGGTGTCGTTATCGCTGAGACCAAGTTCTTTACGAATTCGAGGCGCATTCGGGTTCGGGTGAAATTTGGTTACGTCCGTGCCAAGGGGGATATGGGCGACGTTGTTAATGCCGCAGTCCGTCAATATGCCGCGTAGACGCTTGCCCGCGACCACGGTTGCGCTCATTTGGTTATATAAATTAACGACATAGCGGTTAATCGGCGCCGAAAGCAGCGTTTGAATTGAACCTCCGCAAAATCGGCGGATGGTGCGCCCCAATGCACGGGGAAAATCGGAGTGATAAAAGGCGACAACCGGCGCATTCAGCCGTTTTCCACCCTCCAACGCGATCCAGGCGGAACGGTAAGGGTCTCCGACTTCGATAATGTCGGGTCGTTCTTCATCCAAAATCGCGAAGATGCGCTTCTGATTGAGCAACATGCGGTAGCTAATCGAGCCGATGAGAGGTAATGATTTGATATGATAGACTTTAGAGCCAAATTGGTATTCAACCGCATTTTGGTCGGAGGGGATAATGACCAAGTGTTCAATATCGGGCTTGTCTGCAAACCGACGCGATTTGTCTTCAATATATCGGCGAACGCCGCCGCCTAGTGGGCTATAAAATTGTACAATATCGCAAACCTTCATTAAACTCGCCCGATTGCGTGGAGTTGGTCAAGTTGTCGATTGTGTGTGAGATATGTTAAAGTAGAATTAATAGTCATTTCACGTTTTTCAAATTCTATGGTATACTGTTGCCTAGATTAATGCAAAGGTATTTCTTTTCTATATGAAACCACTCTCCATTCTTACGATCATCCTTGCGCTCAGTCTGTCAGCGCTTACCTCGCCATGCCTGGCGCAAGGAAAAGAAGCGCACGCCGCTGGCTTTACCTCAGACAATAAAATTGAACGCGCACAAAAACTCTTCTTCTCAGATCAATACGAAGAAGCAGAGAAAATCTTTAGAGAATCATTGGCCGCGAGCCCCGATGACGCCGAAATTATGGCATGGCTGGCCCAGACCCTGGCCTATAAAATGGGCGAGCAGGCCAAGCGGGGCGCTTCAAAATTATCACTGATTTCAGATGGGGCTGAACTGAAATCGCTCTACACCAAAGCCTATAAATTGGATCCAACAAATGAACGCGCTCAGTTGGGGTACGCCATCTTGCTTCGCGATCTGCCCGGCTTGTTGGGCGGCGACCTCGATCAAGCCGAAAATATCCTGTCAGACTTGATTGAAGCCAACCCCGAAAAAGTGCTGGCCTATCATCACTTGGGCAATTTGTATATTCGTAAGAAAGAAGACTATCAGAAGGGGCTGCATTTTCTAAAACGCGCATTGACGGTCGCCAAAGAAAAAGAGCTCACCGACGAAGAAGCCTATTACCTCAACCACACCTATCACTCCATCGGTAAGACTTACTTAGAAGAACTCGATGAACCCAAGCAAGCGTTGGATTACATCACCAAAGCCTTGGAGTTGAAACCGGAATTTCCACTGGCAATGTTAGACCTGACGGAAACCTACCGCCAATTAGACCAGATTGAAAACGCCAAGAGCGAATTGTTTAAGGCGGTCGCATATTGCAAAGAACACAAATATAAAATGTATTATTCCGATATTAAAAAGTCGGCCCGCCAATTGAACGTTTCAAAAGACATCGATCTGTAATCACAACACACACTAAATTGAATTGCGTTTTTTGACGCTTTTTCGTAAATCCTTGATCTTTCGCTGTATCAGGCATGGGTACAACTCTGCCCGCTTCAGTGCGGGCTTTCAAGCTCTTATGCACAGGCGCTCCCAGAGTTCCACCCATGCCTGATTGGTTTATCAATTATTGAAATACCGGAGCCTGTTTCTGAATAAAAATTATGGCCATCCATCAATGTAGGTACTCACTTACCGGATGAACCAAAAATTAGTATTTGAATGCGACTATTGTTCTGCAGGTTGGATTTCGTTGAGCACTTCATCCCAGGCGATAGAGAATAGCGATTCGCGGCTCTCCCAGAGTTGGTTCGATTTGAGCATTGTTTGGATTTCGGGCTTTGCGATTGCGATGGCTTCGATCTGTTTGCGGGCGGTGTCGGGAGATGTAAGCATGTTTTCAATAATGTCTGGGTTCTTCTCAATCGCGGAAAACAGAACACTTTTGAATTCATCAATACAAGCGCGCTCCGGGTCGAGATTTTGGGTGAGTATGATTCCCGTGATGATCGCGCCAAATACAAATAATCCCGCGATCAGAATAAAGAATATTTCTTTTTTTTGCACTGTTGCGCCCGTGGGCGGCTGGTTCGCCATATCCGTAGTGTTCCCTCCCATTTAGATCGTGACCATAGTAACCTGTTATCGTTATAACGTCATCCTCGCTTGGGTCAATGTAAACTGCATCCACTGAATCGACCGCCGGCCAGTTAGGCTTATGGAGTATAAATTCATGATGAACCCTATTCGTACAAGATTTTCTATTTTACTCTTAGTTGGATTGCTCGGCGCCAACGTCGCTTGGTCGGCGGGGCGCGGTGAAATCATCTGGCGTTCGTTTCTGGAAACGGGAGACGTCGCCGCCGCCATCGAAGGCTTTGACCGTACGCTCGAAGAAGACGCTGATGACTTGATGGCGCAAGCCGGGCGCGCCTATTTGTCTGAATGCCGCGTTGAGGAAGGCGAAACTCTCAGCGCATTTTTAGACGCGCTCGAAAACGGCGCCTCGTCGCCCGAAGCGCCTCTGTTTTTGCTGGAAGCGTATCACCGGGTCTCTGGACGGGAAGACGCCGCTGCGATGCTCGAGCGTCTCGGCGCCTTGTTGCAACGCGACGACCTCGTCAGCCACGTCAGCGACCGCGCTTTGTTCGCCCGCGCCCAACTGCTGCAAAAACTGGGCAAATGGAGCGATGCGGAAACGGCATTCGGCGAACTCAATTTTCTGACGCAATTTTGGGTCTGCGGGCCGTTCGACAACACCGAGAAACGCGGACACAGCCAGGCGTATGGCCCGGAAGAATCATTAGACCTATCGGCGACATCTCCCGGACGGCGGCGCGACGTGACTTGGCGCCCGTTGCTGGTTGATCCCTATGATGGATATATCGACCTTCATGCCAGCGTACAGCCAGCGCAAGAATCGACCGTTTATTTGGCGTCTCAGGTCAATTCGCCCAGCGACCAACGCGTAAAACTTTCGCTTGGATATGCAGGCGCAGTCAAAGCGTGGCTCAACGGCGTCTTGGTGATGGACGTGAACCGCTACCACGCGGCGCTGCCCGATCAGGCCGAGGCCGCGTGTGAATTGCGCGAAGGACGCAACACGCTGTTGGTCAAAGTTTCGGCCCCGAAAGAAGGCGCGTTTGGGTTGTATGCGCGGTTTGTTGCAGACGAAGAATTGAGCGAAGTTGCGCTGGCGACGGATGCGCAGCCTGATCTGAAAAACGATACGCCGAAACCAGACCAGCAAGTTAACGACGACGCCTTTTTGTTTGAAGCCACGTCCATCAAACAATTGAAAGCCTTCGGCGAAAACGCCGGACGCGACCCGCAGCGTACGCTGTTTTATGTGCGCATGTTGTCGCTGCTCGAAACGGCGGACCAAAACGACCAAAGCACTAACGCGCTGATGGGCGCGATGTGTAAGCGCTACCCCGGCAACCCGCTGTTGTTGCGCCATCTGGGAGACACCGAGCCGCAAGACAACCGCCAGCGGCTGGCGTATGATCTAGTGCTCGAAAGCGACCCCGACGACTTAGCGGCGTTTATGGGGCTGCTGAATTATTACCGAAATTCCGCCTATGCGACCAAAGGCTTCGAGCTGATTCGCGAATGGGAAAAAGACCATAAGGTCCCGCTTTCCGCCCGGCTATTGCAGGCGCAGATGCTGCGCAAACAAGGCCTCGGCGAAGCGGCGGCGGGGCTGTTGCTTCAATACGAAGAGAATTTGGGCGGCGAAGGGTTGATGTTGCTGCTTGAGTTTTTGGGCGATTCGGTTTCGCGCGAGCAGCAACTCGATATTCTCAAACGCGCATTAGAAGACGACCCGATGAATGCGGAAGTTGTGCATACCTTGCGACGCATCGCATTGCGCAACGGCAATCTTGATTCGGTGGATGTATTCATCAAACATGAGAACCGTATTGATCCCTTTTCCGTCACCGGGCTGATGGACTTGGCGCTCTATTATCAATCCAGCGGCAACGATGAAGCGGCGCTGCGGACGTTGGCCGACATTCAGCGCATCACGCCGGACGACTTTCAAACCCACCGTATGACCGCGGTCGCCAATCATGCCTTAGGCAATGAAGCCAAAGCCTTGCAGGCGTTGGCCCGCGCCCAGGAAATTTTGCCATCCGATCCGTGGTGCATCGACTATCAAGAAATGCTGCAGCCCGATGAAGAAAATTACGCGGCGCCGTATTTGCGCGACTGGCGCGAGGTGGAGCCGCCTGCGTCGTTAGACCTGTCCAAAGCGAATTATTTGACTTTGCTGAGCCAGACGATTGTGAAAGTGTTCCCCAACGGAAACTCCAGCCGCACCGTGCAAGAAGCGGTGACGGTGTTGACTGACACCGGCGTGCGCATGCAGCAGGTGCGCCCCATTTATTACGAAGCGGGGACGGAAGACGTCGTCGTGAAACGCGCGCGCGTTCATAAACCGGACGGCAGCGCGTTCGATGCGCCGCCCGCTCGCAAACAGAGCGCGTCTTCTGCGGCGGACGCCCAGGCGCGTTTATATATGGACTACATGGTGGCGGTGTTGCAGTTTCCGGCGCTGGAAAAAGGCTGCACCATCGAGTTGGAATATGAAGTGGTCAGCAAAAACGACAACATCTTCGCAGACTTTTTCGGCGACCAGTTCTATATTGGCGATGGACGTTATGAGCCGACGGCGGATACGGAGTACGTATTAATTACGCCGCAGTCGCGCGCTTTTTACTGGAAATATATCGGCCCCAATTATCCCGCCTCCGTGCTTGCGGGTTCGCCGCCGGAACTACAAGAAGAACCGGTTGTCAAAGAAGAAAACGGCGAGCGCGCCTACCAATGGCGTTATACCAACTTGCCTGCGTTGCCGCGTGAGCCGTTGATGCCCGCTGCGGTCGAGGTTCTGCCCTATATCAAGATATCAACGTTCGAGACCTGGTCGGATATGTCGGACTGGTATTGGAACTTGATTGAAGACCAACTTGAGCCAGGGCCGGTTGTGAAAGAGCGCCTGGAATTTGTGCTGCAAGAATACCGCCGCAAACGCGGGCTGGGCCAGGAACGCGAACTGACCGATTGGGAAAAAGTGCGCGCCGTTAATGAGTACGTTAACACCGGCATTCGCTACCTGGGGTTGGAGTTTGGCATCGACGGTTTCAAGCCGCACAAGGTCGATGAAATTTGCAACGCGCAATACGGCGACTGCAAAGACAAGGCGGCGCTGGCGGTCGCGATGTTGGGCGAACTCGGCATCGAAGCGCGTATGGTGATTTTGCGTACGACGGACAAAGGCGAAATTGATTATGAACTGCCCTCGCTCAATTTGTTCAATCACGCCATCTATTATTTACCCGACTTAGACGGCAAAGATTATTGGATCGACGGCACCGCGACCTTCTTTGATGCGTCGGAACTGCCGCCGGGCGACCAAGGTTCTTATAGTTTAATTATCGAACCGGGTGGTGAGTATTTCTTCAAACGCATTCGCTTTTCAGAAGCGGCGGACAACGGCGGCGAATATACCACCGCATTGCGCATCGACGAAGACGGCAACGCCGAAGGCATCCGCATTTCAGAATTTCGCGGGCTGTATAACCCCATCGTGCGCCGCACCTATGAAAACGAAACCAAGGCGAAAGAAGTGGTCGAGCGCATCTTGGTCAGCCGCTACCCCGGCGGTTCGTCATCGAATATTGATTTATCGAATCTCGAAGATTACGCGACTTCAGAACGCCTGGCGTATGAACTGGCCATCCCGCAGTTTGGGACAAAGCAGGCAAACAGTTTGGCGTTTCCGACCACGTTGTTTTCAGACGATCTCTCGCAGCGTTACGCTCAGTTGACCAATCGGGAATACGATTTGGTGTTGAGCTATCCCTGGACGCGAACCAACATCACCCGCTTCGAGATGCCGAAAGGCGGCGATGCGATTGAAGTCCCGTCGGACCGTACAATTGAAAGCGAGTTCGGCGACTATACCCGCGTCATCACGGTCGACGGCAACAACATTGAAATTCGCGAAGAGTTGAAATTTTTACCGGTCCGCGTTGAGAAAGATAAGTACGGCGAGTTCCGGGAATTTTGCCGATTGGTCGATTTGTATCAAAGTGAAAATGTGATTCTCAATCAATAAGGATGCGCGCCATGTTGAATATGATACGTACGATGTGTCTTGCTTGTTTATTCGTTGCGGCGTTGCAGCCGTGTTTTGCAAATTTAGAAGAAGGCTGGTCGCTGTTATTGCAGAACCGCTATGCGGAATCTGCGACGGCGTTGCAGTCGGTCGAAGGGCCGGAACGCGAAGCCGCGTTGCAGGCGCTGCTATTCAACGCCTGGGCGCAGGGCGAGTATCCTGACGCGGCGGCCCATACGGCGACCTTAATTGAAGAGTTTCCCGACAGCGCTTATTTGCCCGCTTATCTCGCCGTGCTGAGTCAGCCTGCTTTTAAAGGGTGGGCGCTCAAAGACCGGGCGATGACCTTGCGCAAAGCGTTGGCGAAAAATCCATCGGCGTCTCATCGTCAGCGTTTGGAATATGAGTTGATGCAGACGCTTGACCTTCTGCTGGATTCCGCTGCGGGCGCCGCCGCGCGTGAAGCGGGCGTGTTGATTGACCACTGGCAAGTCGTGGGGGCGTTTGGACGCTATGGCGCGGCGGATTTCGTGCGCCCCTTTGGGCCGGAAATCGAGTGGAAAGACGAGTATGAAAGCTGGTATGGAACGGCGGCGTTTCGCGCTGTGGACCCGCCGGATTCGACCGGTTCGATTGATCTAAGCGGATTGGTATACCCTGCCAACGGCGTGGCGTATTTGATGAATGTGATTGAAACAAACGATGATGCTGAAGCCGAGTTGCTACTGACTTCGCCCTCGGATTTGCGGGTTTGGCTGAACGGCGAACCCGTTGTTGAAAAGAACCATCTCGCGCTGCAAACCGCGCAAACCGTGTCCGCCAAAGTGACGCTCAACGCGGGCAGGAATTTGCTGGTCATAAAAACGATGTCGACTGGTCAATGGAGCGTCCGCGCGCGGCTTCATGCAATCGGCGACCATCCACTGACGTTTAAAACCGCCGCGTTTGATCGCAGCGAATGGGCGTCGCTTTATCTCAAGCCATTTGAAGGCCGCGTCCCGCTGCCGGAAATTAACCAGGGGCTTTTTTCGCGCTATCCATTTGAATTGCCCGAACCCGCTAATCCGTCCGCCCGGATTGGGCGCAACCTGTTGCAGGCCGTTTGGCACACAGACCGCTATGAACTGGATGCCGCTCGCACGTGGGTGCAGGACGTAATCAAAAAAGAGGACGCGTTTGCGTTCGCGCATTGGCTGCAAGGCGACCTCGCCCTGCGGCAAGCGCAAGCGCGCCCCGGTTCAGGCGCCCGTTTTCAACAAGAAGCCGAGCAAGCGTTTCAATCGGCGTTGGCATTTGATCCCGCCTCAAAACCTGCGTTGGTTGGATTGCAATCGTTTTATTTAGACCGCGACCAAACCGACCAGGCGTTAGAATTGACGCGCAACCAGTCGGCGGAAGCCCCCGCATTGCGCGGGCAAGGCTATCAGGCCCAACTCGATTTTATGGACGGCGTGTTGTATTCGCGCAAAGGGTTCGGCGCCGATGCGCGCCGCCGTTTTGAAGACGCGCAGGTCGAGTTTGTTCCGACCTTTGATGTATACACCCGGCTGTTTGACGATTATTACGCCCATCGCGTTGAAGACCGCGCGGGCAAATTGATTGAAGATTGTTTGGCTGCGTTTCCTGCTTATCTGCCGTTTATTCAACGCGCCGCCCAAATCAAAGGCAGCCCAATGGCGAAGCAGGCAATCCAAAATTTGGAGACGTTAATCCAAGCCCACCCTTACACCATGACCTACGGCCTCGAGCTGGGAATCGCCTATGAAAGACAAGGGCAGTCCGATAAAGCAATCGAAGCGTATCAATCGTTGAATAAAATGTTTCCGAACCATCCTCAGCCAATGAACCGCTTGGCGTCGTTGCAAATGCGCCAGGGTGAAACCCAACAGGCGTTGGCGTCATACCATGCCGTCCATCAACAGGAACCGCGTTGGATGGACGCGTTTCGCGTATTGCGCGATGTCGAAGGCAAGGATGATTTTCCTTATATGGAATATGACGTCTCCCTTGATGACATCGAAATCGACATGGCTGACCGTTGGGAAAACTCGCGCGGCGCCGGGGTGTATTTACTCGATATCATGGTGTTGGAATATCACCAAGATGGAACGTACGACATGTACGTTCATCAGGCGATTAAAGTATTGAGCCAAGAGGGCGTACGCAAATGGGCCGAAATGGTCATCCCCCAAGGCGGCAATGTTGAATTGATCCACGCGCGCACCATAACGCCGGACGGCATCGAATGGTCGATTTCTCATTTGCAGGATTTAAACAATCAGCAATCGCTTTCGATGTACGGCATCGAAGAAGGCGCCGTTCTCGAATACGCCTACTTACAGCGCAGCGGACGCAAGGAGCCTGGCGTGAGGCCTCACAGCGGCGGCTATTACTTCGGCGCTGACGACGACCCCATGCTGCTATCGAAACTTGCGATTGTTGTTCCAGACGGACTCCCGTTCAACACTGACAAAAACCCACACGATTTAGCGCCGCAGGTCATTGAGAAAGACGGCAAGCGAATCATGCTCTGGGAAAATTGGATGCAAGACGGGCTAAAACCAGAACGCTTTGCGCCGAATTTATATCAGCGGGTTCCGTCGGTGCAATGGACGACCGGGCGCGACTGGCTACCGTTTGTCGAACGTTATCGCGTTTCAAAATACGGCTACCAGGAAGATTCAGACCTCGTGCGTCAACTCGCGGATTCGTTTTTAGAAAAATCAAAGTCAAAACAAGAGTTGCTCCAGGCTGTTTATGATTGGATCTCAACCAATATCGAGGACGGCTCCGGCGGGCAGACCAGCGTTGATACGCTGACGCAAAAAAGCGGAGGCCGCTATCAGAAGATGCGCTTGATGCGTCACATTCTGCAACTGTGCGGTTTGAAAACGCAAATGGCGTTGGCGTTAGACGGCAAACGCGAGGAAGGCGTGAAGCCGCTGCCGTTCCCGAATTATCAAGGTTCGGTGTTGTTGCGCGTGCCTGAGCAAGCAGGCGTCGACCGGCCCATTCACATTGATTTTTCGAGCCGCTTTGCGTCGCTGGGCCAAGTCGATCCGTTCGTACGCAAGCAAGTCGCGTTGATTTATGACGGCCCGGTTCCTTATTTCACGCCGTTGCAAAGCGAACTGTGGGAGCATGGTTTGCTTGAACGCGATATCTCCGCCGTGCTGCGTGAAGACCACTCGGCGCAGGTTGAGGGAACCTACACCTATGGGAACCTGTTTGATCTTCAAATTCGCGAGGCGCTCACCAACCCTGAAATTCGCGACCGCCTGGCGGATGCGCAGGCCGCCAATGATTTTCGCGGCATCAAGTTAGATTCAACCCAACTCACCAATGTCGATGACCTTTCAGTTTCGCCGCAGTTGGTGTTTGCAGGCCAATTGCCGGACGTCGCACAACCCGACCAGGATGGTTCGTTGCGCATCGAGGCGGCGCCCATTCGTTCGCAAGCGGCGGCGTTGGTCAGCGAAGCGACCCGTCAGTTTCCGTTGGTGTTTTCCGCCAGCCCGGTTCAAGACCATTTGAATTATGAAATTGACTTGTCTCAACAAATTGACCAGGGTGCGCGGGTGGTGTTGCCTGAGAACGCTTTGTTGTTGACTTCGTTCGGCTACTACTCATTGTTCTTTGAGTGGGACGGAGCCAAGGTTCTTGTCCGGCGCTCGTTTTTGATTCCAAGCCAAACCATTCAACCAACAGACTACTCAGAATTTGTTGAGTTCTGTCGTGAAATTGACCAAGTGGAAAACCGGGTGGTTCGTATCTTTCCTCAAGGGTGAAATGACTGAAGGGGTTGATATTACAAACCTTGCAACTATGCTTTTCCTTTTTAGATACGCGAAATGCTAGTTGTCTCGTTTTATATGTATGTTTGCTATGAATACTTTGTTAATACCCCTTTATGTTAAAGTGGAAATCGTTTACTTATTAAACGTAACCATACATTAGATTATGCAATCTTAATTCAATCATCTTTTTGAACAAAAATTTTTAATAGATTATCAGTTTATGGCTAAAGATATGCCGAAAATCGGCGCACGGCGATTTGGCGATTTAGGAAGCCCTGATCGCGAACATAAAAGACTGGTAGAACTGCAGCAACATTTTTTGCCTCAATCGTTTCCTGAGATTGAAGGAATTGAATGGGCTGCACGTTATCACCCATCCAAATTGGTTGGGGGCGACTACTATGATGTCTTTCCGATGCAAAACTCTTGCTACGGCGTGGTGATGGCAGACATTTCGGGGCATGGATATTCTGCTGCGATTGTTATGTCAATGACCCAGTTCGCCGTCAAAGAGTTTGCGCCTGCTTGCGCTTCTCCTTCAGAGGCGCTGAAGATTATCAATGATAAATTACAGAAACACATGTTGCCTCACCACTTTGTGACGATGTTTTTTGGAATGTTGAATCCTGAGAAGAAGACGTTAACTTATTCGTCTGCCGGGCACATTCCGATGTTGCATTTTCAATCGTCGAGTAACTGCGCGAGAAGTTTAGACATCCAACCCAGTTATCCGTTATGCACGTTCCCCGTAGGCGAATATCCTGAGGCCCGGTGTCAATTAGACAAAGGCGACGGCTGTTTGTTTTTTACGGACGGTGTGTTGGATGCGCCCAATGTGAGCGATGTTTTTTATGGGGAGCATCAGTTGTTGCAAACCTTAGAAGCATTTTCCGGCTCAAGCGCTCAACACGTTGTTGACGCCGTGTACGCTTCGGTAGAAGAGCATCGGGGCAATGCCGACCGGCTTGACGACTTCACGCTTCTTTCCATGCGAATTCAATAACTCCGTTTAATTTCCATATTCCGAAACCCAACGTACGTTCTTGATGCGGTTTTTGAGCAAGCCAATCGCGGCTTCGGCAAAAATCGACTCGCTTACGTCATGACCAATGGTCATGACATTTAATCCTACTTCATTGGCGTTCCATAAGTCGTGATACCCAGCCTCGCCAGTTAGATAGGCGTCGACGTTGAGTGACGCCGCGAGCGGGATGCCGCTGGCGCCGCTGCCTGTCATAATCGCGATGCGTTGAATTCGTTTGCGAGGCTGCGGCCTGACGCCGCCAAGCACTGGAGGGATGGGCGCGTGTTTAGAAAGCCGCGCTTCAAACGTGCGCCAGCTGATGGGCTTTTTTAATTCGGCGATCCATATCGCTTGTGAAATGTCGCGAAAGTCTTCGAGCGCAATCAAATCATACGCGGCTTCATCGTAGGGGTGCGATTGCAGCAGAGCGCGCACCACGGCGATTTTTCGTTTGACGGGGAACACCATTTCGATGCGGTCTTCATCAACCTGTTCGAGCCGTCCCGCCTGGCCTTGATAGGGAACGCTGTCGCCGGAACCGAAAAACGTTCCAACGCCCGGCGTGGTGAATGAACACTGTTCATATTCGCCGATGCGTCCTGCGCCTGCTTTTGAAAGCGCCTGTCGAACGGCGGCGGCGTGTTCTGCGGGGACGAAAGTGATGATTTTCATCAGGCCTGCTTGAGGTTTCGGCGCTAAAGGGGATGCGGTTACAAAGCCCAGTTTCTGCGCCCACAGTTTTGCCATGCCTTGCGGATGTAAATCCATATTGGTGTGTGCGGCGTACAGCGCGATGTCTTTTTTGATTAAGGCCCGCGTGATCGACTGCACCGGGTCGCCTTCGACAATTCGTTTCAACGGGCGGTAGAGCAACGGGTGATGTACGAAGAGCAGATCGACGTTCTTGCGCGATGTCTTCTTTAATAAACGCGCACTGGCTTCGAGCGCAACCAAGACGCGTTTGACGTCTTGATCGGGGTCGCCCAGATGGAGGCCAATGGGGTCGTTGGGCAGCGCCCAGTCCGGCGGCAGAATGCGTTCAATTTCTGCAATGAGATTTTTTAGTTTCATTGTCGGCTCCAATCGGTTTAATCATGCAACGGGAAAACCTGCCATGTATATTTTTTCTCGATCAGTTGAAACGGATGCCCGCCAAGCGGCGGGTGAGAAGCGGACAAGGCGTCCAGGTTTTGAATGCGCTCCATCCAGTCTTGTTGCGTGAATCCCGCCCTCCATTCCTCCCAGTCTTTTGTCGGGAACGCATACACCGCCGTCTTCGATTCTTTGGGACGAATCATGTAGGCGCTAAACGATTCCCGCCCTTCGGCTAATACGCCCATCGTTGACGAAAACGGGCAGTCGAGGGTTACATCCAACCAAGTGGTTTGGATGACATTCAGCCGTTCGCGGTTGTGAAATAACAAGCCGCCTACCGTGTATGAGTTGCCGGTGCGGTAGATATATACATTTGAATCGGGATAGCGTTCGCAAAATTGGCGGATCAACGTGGAACTTAACGCGCGGTCTTTGACGCGGCAATTTTCTTCCATGCTCAGCACGATGGCGGGCTGCTCAATCGCCGCGACCGGACGAATGAAATAAATAAATGGGGGCAACAAGATACACGGAGAAGCGATCACCGCCGCCAGCGGCAGAGGCACCCATCCCCAAAAATGGGCCAGCCCGGTGATTGCGCTATAAGCGAGCAGGGCGCCGGTCGCAAGCGGAAGGTTGACGCTTGCGCCGGGGGAGGCTGATCGCGCAGCAGCGCTATACACCACATAGATAAACCCTCCCGCAAGCGCACAGAGGGAAATAAAAGCGATGATGGAAATTGAACGAGCGCCCTGCGCAAGATCAAACAAGCGCCAGTGGGCGCCGTAGAATCCAGCCAGGAACGAGAAGCCAAACCAGAGCATGTTTATCCACGCTTGGGCAGCAATACGCCTTTGCAGCGGCGACCCGGTTGAAGATGCGCGTCGTAGGCGCGGTATACGTCGTCAATGGTGACGGCTTCCATGCGGTCGACGTAATTAACGGCATGGTCAATGTTGATCGCCATGCGGCTATAGCCGAATGTTTGCGCGATCGAGACGGCTTTTTCGTTGGAGAATGGGTAGTCAGCGCGTTCCATGTTTTTGACTTTGCGCAGTTCGTCTTCCGTGATGTCTTCACGAATGCGTTGCAATTCCGCGTTGATCTCTTGTTCGACTTGTTCGAGTTTGTCTTCTTCTGTGACGGCTTCCATGAGAAATAGCCCCGCGTGTTTGAGGCTCCACGAAGAACAACTGATACTGGAAACCAGACCGAGTTCGTCTATCAAACGGCGGTGCAAGCGCGAAGAGCGCCCTTCGCCGATCATGGTCGATAATAAATCCAACGCATATTCATCCGGCGTCCCCAACACGCGCGTCATAGGAAAACCAATCAGCAAGTACGACTGGTTGACGTCTCGTTGTACGGCGGTCTCGTTGCCGGAGGAAATGATCGGCCAATCAATTTGGATGTCTTTAAATGGGGGGAAGGGAATCCCCTCTAAATGGTTGGCTAAAACCTCTTGCAGTTCGTCGCCGTCCAGATCGCCGACCGCGCACAGGGTAATGTTTTCGGGGTGATAGCGTCGCTGTTGATAGTCGCGGAACACGTCATGGTCAATCGTATGCAGCGACTCGACTGTGCCGAGCACCTTGCGGTTGTAATTGTTGTCGGCGAACGAAGCGGAGATGAAGTCATCGTATATTTTTGACCAGGGGTTGTCTTCGTGGCGTTTAATTTCTTCGGTAATCACTTCGCGTTCGCGTTCGATTTCTTTGGGGTCGAACAACGGGTTCAGTAAGGAATCCAGCAGCACGTCTAACGCGGCGCGCCAACCCGCGCTCGGCAGCGCGACATAGTAATGGGTGTAGTCGAGCGAAGTCGCGGCGTTGTTGTAACCGCCCAGCGAAGTGATGATGCGGTCCATCACGCCGACGCCGTGGCGTTCGGTTCCTTTAAAGAACATGTGTTCGTAAAAGTGCGACAATCCATAATGCGGCTCGGGGTCATGGATCGCGCCAGTGTGAATCCAAAAGTCGAGCGCGACGATGGGCGCGCTGCTTACGCGTTTATGCACAAGAGTGAAACCGCCGGGCAGTTGGGTTTGGGTGTACGGTAAAAGCGGGTTGCCGTTATTTGAGGATTGGATCACAGTTCTCCTGGGTTACTTAATTGTATTGGCGCCGGTTTGTTCTACGAGACAGGCGGCTTCGTGTAATGAGAAACGGGTCTCGCCGCAATCGGCCCACCAGCCCTCAAGAACATCATACTGGAGTTCGCCTGCTTTGAGGTAGGCGTTGTTGACGTCGGTGATTTCTAACTCGCCGCGCCCGGACGGCTCTAACTCGTCGATAATGTCGAAGGCGCGACCGTCATACATATACACGCCGATGACGGCCAGATTTGACGGCGGCGTCTTGGGCTTTTCAATGATTCCGGTCAGGTTTTTGTTTTCATCAAAACGGGCGACGCCGTAATGTTCGGGGTGTTCAACTTCTTTGAGAATAATTCTTGCGCCGCGTTCTTGTTCTTGAAACGCTTTGACTGAATCAACGATATTATTTTGGATAATGTTGTCGCCCAGCATCACTACGACGGGTTCTCCGCCGACGAAGTCGCGGGTCAATGAAAGCGCTTCGGCGATGCCGCCCTCGCGCGCCTGATAGGCGTAGTGCAGCCGCTTGAGGCCAAAGTCGCGTCCGTCGCCCAACAGCGGTAGAAAGTCGCCGGCGTGTTTGCCGCCGGTGATAATCATAATGTCGTCGATGCCCGCCTGCGCCAGCGACTCGATGGGGTAGAAAATCATGGGGCGGTCGTACACGGGCAGCAAGTGTTTGTTGGTCACTCGCGTCATCGGCAACAATCGCGTTCCTAAACCGCCTGCGGTAATGACCCCTTTCATGCCGTCCCCTTTGCTTTCGCCAGGCGTTCGCCGTACTGGCGTTTATAGTACGTCTGAAAATCGCCCTCTTTCAGTTTTTTCCACCAGTCTTTGTTCTTTTTATACCAATTCACCGTTCGCGCCAAGCCTGCGTCGAGGTCGGTTTCCGGCTTCCAGCCCAGCGCTTTCATGCGTGAACTGTCGAGCGCGTAACGGGCGTCGTGGCCGGGGCGGTCGTCAACATAGGTGATGAGGTCTTCTGGTTTCTTGAGATGATTGATAATCGTCTGGGCGACGTGAATATTTTGCTCTTCTGAATGCCCGCCGATGTTATAAATTTCGCCCGCTTTGCCTTTATGCAGCACTGCGTCGATGGCGCGGCAGGCGTCTTCAACATAGAGCCATTCGCGCATCTGGGAGCCGTCGCCGTACAAAGGCAGCGGCAGGTCTTCCATGGCGTTGGTGATGAACAGCGGGATCAGTTTTTCGGGATGTTGATACGGCCCGTAGTTGTTGGCCATGCGGACAATTTTGACGGGCGTTTTATACGTCGTGAAAAAGGCGCGGCAGAGCAGGTCGGCGCCGCCCTTGCTGGCGGAATACGGCGACGAGGGATTGAGCGGCGACGCTTCGGTCATCGGAGCGTCGTAGGCCGGGCCGTAGACTTCGTCGGTGCTGATTTGCACGAATGTCCCGATTTCAAATTGACGCACCGCTTCGAGCAGGCAAAACGCGCCGAAGATGTCGGTCTTGAGAAAATCGTCCGGCTTGGTGATGGAGCGGTCGACGTGAGTTTCTGCGGCGAAATTGACGATGGCGTCAATCGGCTTGCGCGACAGCAGGTCCATAATCATCTGTTTGCTGCCGATGTCGCCGTGGAAAAACGAGTAACGCGGTTCGCGTTCGATGGATTTCAGGTTTTCTAAGTTGCCTGCGTAGGTGAGTTTATCTAAATTGATGATTTCGATGTCTTCATAGGCTTCGAGTAGATACTGAATAAAGTTTGATCCGATAAATCCGGCGCCGCCGGTCACTAAAATGCGACTCATGAGTTGAAGGCCCCTCCTGTAACGGCAAAAAAACGTGGTCCATAATAACAAGCGAAAAGGCCGCCTGTGGGGACGGCCTCATTACGGACAATCTATACAGCAAATGATTTCATGCCGATTCTCATCCATATTCTAATGGATTGCCGCTGCAAGTCTAGCAGGTTTTTCATAATCCGGGCAATGCGCGATATTTCCGGCATCTTGCGAATGAACATCTATTGACTTGTCGCGATGATTTGTAATGATAATCGACAAACGATTTGGGCCCACTTAACGCACATGATTTTGACATCTGCTTAAATAAGAAAGCAATAAAATGAAAAAACTTGCCCTGCTGGTTGTTCTTGCCTTTTTCTCCGTCGCCGCCTTTGCCGAGACATTCGCTTGGGAGCTGCCGTTGCGCGGCGTCACCGGAAACCTGAGCCTGAACGACGACGACTTACGCCATCTCGCGCAAGATTGGAACGTGAATTCGGTTCGCCTGATGTTGATGAGCGGCGATGTCCGTCATCCCGAGCCGCCTTACTATATTCTGGACCACAAATTGGAAGAGATCGACCACTTTTTAGAGAGTTGCGAAAAATATGGCATCCGCTGCATTCTCGATGTTCACGAAACCCCGGGGCGGGTGGAATGGCGCGGTGAAAAAGACCGTCGGCTTTGGACGAGTTTTGAATTTCATCAATATTTAATTGAAACCTGGGAAGTCTTGGCCAAACGATATGCGGACAAAGGTCCGGTTATTGCTGGATACGACCTGTTCAATGAACCCAATATGTATGAAGAGCAGGCCGGCGCCCCCAGCGACTGGAACCTGCTCGTCAAAAAACTGGTGCAAGCTATCCGTAAGCACGACAAGACGCATCCCATTATCATTGAGCCGACGCGCTGGGGCGGCGCTGATGGATTTGAAACGCTCGAACCAGTGGACGACCCGCTGGTGATTTATAGTTTCCATTTTTATGTTCCCCATAAGTTCACCCATCAGCGTGTGGGCGACAACCAGGGAACCTACATCTATCCGGGCGAAGTCGAGGGAAAACCATGGGACAAGCAGGCGCTCTTAGACGCCATGCAGCCCGCGATTGAATTTCAACAGAAAACCGGAGCGCCCATGTACGTCGGCGAGTTTAGCGCTATTCGTTGGGCGCCGGATGGCAGCGCACTGCGGTATTTAAAAGAGGTTGTGGGTATTTTTGAGCAGAACGGTTGGCACTGGTCGTATCACGCCTACCGCGAATGGCAGGGGTGGAGCCTCGAACACCAAGGCCCGATTGATAAGCCCGAAACAGTCAAATCAACCCCGCGCCTGGAATTCATGAAAAAAATCTGGGCGAAGAACGAAATGGACGGCAAAGAGTAAAACCAGCAATTGATATTTATAATTCTGTTAGAATGAATCTCTTGTAAAGATTTTGTATTTTTGCTAATGTAAACGATATGGGGCTTAGGCATACTATGGATTAAGTCTCAATTGTCGATTATTCAAAATGTGATTTAATATAAGGGAGATTGCTATGGATATGGAGATGACAGGAGAGGCAATGTCTAAATCAGGCTTTCACCTCGTTTATGATATAGATGAAAGTGAAATTGATGCTAAACAATTATCATCAGCTTTGCTTTCAATGAGCGAATTACTTGAAGAAGCGGATAAAGTTATAAATGGTGGAAAAACTAAAACGCGAGTAAATGTAAAAGGCAGTTTTAAGACGGGTAGTTTTCAGGTTGATTTTAGCTCTTTTCAGTCAATCACAAAAGTGTTGCAAGACACGCTATTAAGTGATGGTTCGCAATCTCTTTTAGCGGCAAGTGGCTTGATTGGGATTCTTTTTACAGGCAAGAAAAGTTTGTGGAGATTACTTAAATGGTTGCAAGGTTCTAAACCGACTAAAATAATTTCAACGGATGATGGTAAATTTCGAGTTTACAAAGGAGATGAATTTATTGAAACAGAAAGAAAAGTGATCGAACTGTATGAAAACTATAAGGTAAGACAGGCGTTTGAAGATATTGTTACGAAACAATTAGTGCACGATCCTGTGAAAGGTGTTGCAATTATCGATTCTGAGAAAGAGGTTGTTGACGCGAGCAAAGAGGAATCTTCTTATTTTGTCTGCATGACACTGGAACAAAGTCTCCTTGAAGAGAATGTGCGTGAGACAAATATAAACCTTATCAACGTCTCATTTAAGGAAGGGAACAAATGGAGAGTTACAGATGGTGGGAATACATTTTATGCCATAGTTGAAGATAAAAAATAGTAACAGTTTAGCCGTTTGAAGAGATTTGGGTTGTTTCCTCTTTACAACTCACTCTATTTTAGCTTCCCTGATTCTGTATTCATTTGATAGCGTCACTTGATAATCGGGTTGAAGGATCATGTTAC
>JAVCCE010000045.1 GCA_030765645.1 Candidatus Hinthialibacter antarcticus
ACGGCAGGTAATAACCCACCAATATTTCGAATGATGTGGGGAGGGCGAACCTCCTGGTGAGCCGGATAAAACCGAAAGTTTGCTCCCTCTCCCCACTGGGAGAGGGTTGGGGTGAGGGCTTGGATATCGAAAGGGTTTTATTGGTGGGTTAAGAACCCACCCTACAAATTTTCCCTCCCCCATCTTTGGGGAGGGGTAGAAACCGGTCATTTTCGCGTCGCGGCGGGTGCGCGGGTTTAATACAATCCCCAGTTATTTACGGTTACCGGTTCTACATCATCTAATGTATGTCCTTCATTGAGATTCGCATAATTTGGTGAGCTATATAATGCGACTAATGACAAAACATCTGCTGGTGTAAATGAACCTGTTGATGGTGACATACAACTACCTTGATCAAGACTATCAAAAGATGATCTCAAATCATGGTTTCTTCCCATTGCATGTCCAATTACTAATTCATGCCATGCTGTACTTAAATCTATATGACTTCCAAACCTTACATTACCTGCAATAAGATATCCTTTTGTTGGTTGAGATGGGTCTGATGCATATTCAACTCCTGCAAATTTAGGAATAATATTGTACCATGAAACGTTGATTCCACGATTAGCTACATCTCCTCTTGAAGCCTTGACCATGTCAAATTTAAATGTTAATTCTCTTATAATTTCCCAATACGGTTCTCCATATTGCGCTAAATGATTATTGACTGCTTGTTGCACTTCAAAAATTGCATTTCTTAAAGTATCAATTGCTCCTGCTGGCGCATTATCTTCATCAAGGTAAACTGGAATTGAATTTCTTCCTGATCTTTCTCCAATTCCGTTGCCAATACTAAATGCCCATCGAGCAGGTCGACCATACGTTGTTGGATTGTGAATTGCACTCAAATGTTTAGGGTTCCAATACCATCGATGGCCTTCTTCAGTTGAACCAACGTAAAAATCTAACGGTCTTCGAGATGACATGCTCGATTTAATATTCATTAAACCATCTGTCGTTTTAATAATTAAAGGATGAGAATCATTTTCAGGAATTGCATCAAAAGTAAATCTACCTTCATCATCAGTTTTTATAACTTGACCATTATATGAAGCATCTGCGCCAACAACTGGAACGATACCTTGGTCTAAATAAGGATCATACGATGTCAAATCAAAAATTTGTCCTGTCAATGGTTTACTTGCCATTGGACGAACGCGGTTGCCGCGCTCAACACTTTGCGCAAAATCAAACACAATTTGTTTTCGAGCATCAATATCATCCGTTGACAACAATTGTTTCTCTAACCCCTTTAAAGAAATCCGCTGACCATTCACCACAACCGGAACCCGGCCTAACCCGCAATTGGTATATTCAATCTCATCGCCATTCACAACAGAATAAATGGTCGAACCGTCTAATTGAGACGCGAACACGCTGTGCGCCTGTTTCTCTGACATGTCCTTAATAAACGCGGGGATTCCTGTCGAATGCGCCGCGCTAGCCGCTCCTACAAGACCGAGTCCGCTCAAGAAAGTTCGCCGATGAATGGGTTTCATTGTATTGGTTCTCCATGAATGATGACGCAGGTTGATTTGAAACATTCTAGCATAAGATTTGAACAATTTGACCAACCCCTGCCCTCAAATTACCTTAATTCAATTGACGTTGCCGTCCCGCCATGATCCCCCCGGCGTTTGCAACGCCACCCCCCCTTATGTAAAGGGGGGCAAAAAACAAGCCGAGTTTTAAAGTAGGGGTGCAGCGTGCTGCACCCGAATTCCCCTTCATTGGTCATGGAGAGGGCGCATAATACCGAAAGCCTGCTCCCTCTCCCCCCTGGGAGAGGGCTGGGGTGAGGGCTTGGATATATATCCGTTTTTATTCAAACGCGGCTCGGCGGGAGCCTCGCCCTCCCCGCCCGCGTCGAGATTTTCTTGTCTCGAATCCCCCCGGCGTCTTCGACGCCACCCCCCCTTATGTAAAGGGGGGCATTCACCGCGACGGCATTGGTTTCATAATCACCTGGGGGGATCACGGCGGCCCTATAGTTTGGCTCGCGAAGCAGCCCACCATGCAATGTTTCAATCATCATGAACGGCAGGTAATAACCCACCAATATTTCGAATGATGTGGGGAGGGCGAACCTCGCCTGCGGCAGGCAGGCCTCGCCACAGCCCGCTCGATTCAGCTTCTGCTCATTTGTTTTTAAGGGCTGCCCGTTTCGCGGCCTTGGCTTGCCACCCTGCCAATACAAAAATTGTTGAATTTTTCTGAGTAGTATAATATGCTACTCAGTAGGACAATCTTTATAGTAGGATGTTTTCTGATGAGCATGGTGAAAAAAAGTATTACTGTTACTGAAAAACAAGCAGAGTGGGTCAAATCGAAGATTAATGAAGGCTTTTATGGAAATGAAAGCGAAGTATTTCGTGATCTGATTCGCAAAGAGCAAACGAGAGATCATGAGCTAGTGGCGATACGACAAGCGCTTGTTGAAGGTGAACAAAGCGGTGAGCCTCAGCCTTTTGATGCAGCCCGTTTTAAAGAGACAATGAAGATAAAACATGCCTGATCATAAGTACGAATATTATCTGTCACCAAAAGCCGTAGAGGATTTAGACCATATTTGGTTTTATTCTTTCGAAAATTGGGGAATTTATCAGGCTGATTTATACATTGACAAACTGACGGCAGCGTTTGAATTGCTCGCCGAACGTCCCAAAATTGCAGTGAATTGTGATGCTTTTAGTGAGGGGTATCGCCGATATCAAGTCGGAACTCATGTGATCTATTTGCGGCAAACTTCTTATTGGTATAGCCGTAATCCGTGTGTTGCATGAACGAATGGAACAAGTAGATCATCTGAAATAGGTTAAGCTTTTTCTTCCAGATATTTTTCCACTGCCACTGTTTTTAATTCAAAACCCAATATCGCTTTGGCGGCGTCGGGCAGGGTTTGGCTGTTGGCGTCAATGGTGTGCGTCAGGCGGATCAGTTCCGCAAGGCTAAGCCCCATATACACGCCGTTCGGCGGCATCATCTCCAGCGATAAACTGATGAACCCCCGGCGTGCGCATTTGCATAACGTATGTACGCCGTGGATGCGGCCTTCGAGCGCTTTCACGCCCACGGCGGTGAACTGAATCAGCGCTTTCAAAAATCGCCCGGGATGGGTGTGATGACCAGAGGCGTGCCAGGCGTCTTCCCAGGCTTCGTGCGCTTCCCAGTAATAGCCGTGGTTAAAAAGGTCGATGCCGAACAGGTAATGGGGGTTTTGGCTCCATCGTTCGGGATGCAGCGCGTCAGCGGGTTCGGGTTCATGCCCATAACTATGGCCCTCGGGATTGCGGGTCGGGTGCGGCAATTTGCCTGGAATAAACGCATACGCCGGAAAGGGGATGTCCGGCGCCAAACGTGGAATCTTGTTCAAGATAAAGACCTCGCTAATTTGTTGTTCCTTGAATCCATTTAGCCGCTTCGTATACTGAACGTCAACTCATTTCGCTATTCAGGGAGTCATTTTTTGAACCATCCAAGCCCGAATCCATCGCAAGATCAATCCTGCCATTGGGCGCCATTGGTCGAAATCATTGAGCGCATGAATACGTTTGTGATCTCCAGCCATATTCATCCCGACGGCGACGCCATCGGCGCTGCGTTGGCTCTGCGGCGGATGCTGGAGAACTATGGCAAGGATGCCATCTGTTATTTTACTCATCCCGCCGGGCGCCAGTTAGAACAATTCTGCAAACCGGGCGAGATTTTTTTACATGAAAAAGACGCAGTCGATTTGTCTGACCGCGATTTAGTCGTCATGGTCGACGCCAGCGGTTGGGACCGCCTGGGCGCGGCGGGCGCAGTGCTTGATAAACACCCCGCGCCGAATGTTTGCATCGACCATCACCCCGAAGTCGGCGAGTTCCCCGGGCTGCGCATTGTGGATACCAATGCGTCTTCAACCACGGTGTTGATTTACCGCTTGCTGAAGTATATGCAACTTTCTTTGACGAAAGACATCGCCGAGGCGATTTATCTGGGCATGATCGTCGATACCATTAATTTTCATTTGCCCAATACCAATGCCGAAACCCACCGCATCGCCGCCGACTGCATCGAAGCGGGCGTTAAACCGGCGGATGTGTACGAACCCGTGTTTGGCACCATGCGTTTTTCGCGGATGCGGCTGATGGCGGAGGCGTTTGCTAACGCGTCTGTTCTGTTCGATGGAACCGTCGGCGTGATGTTTACCGATTTGGCGATGGTCAAGAAATGCCAATCCGACGAGGATGACGACGACGGCTTCTCAGACCTCTCGCGCAATATTGAAGGCGTCAAGGTCGGGATTTATTTTCGACAGATTGACGCCGATCGAGTCAAAGTGAGTTGGCGCACCAAAGAACCCTATAGCATCGTCGAGAGCGCGCGCAAATTTGGCGGCGGGGGTCACCTGCGCGCATCGGGCGCCATGATTCATGCGTCGATTGAAGAAGCCAAACGATTGGTGCTGGCGGACATGGAAGCAAGGGTCCGCGCGGGCGACTACGTCTAACCGCCGTTCTCTGCGGAGACCGGGGAGCCGTCTTTCGCCCACTTCACCCCGCCAGTCACGACGAATGACACCCCTTTCACGAGATGCCAGGGAACAAACCGCGCATCGACGATAAAGGGCTTCATGGTTTTGGGGAAAACATTAAATACCTCGGCTTGATGGCGGTACACCGGAGTCTTTTTATCGCTGTAGTACGAAATTTCTACTTTTAATTGCTGATAGCCTTCTTCGCTCTGATTGACCAGATAACCCCGTAAATAGCGCTCCGATTCCATCCAAAAATGCGACCGATTGGGATATAACTCTAAATGGCTGGCTTCGGCGGGCGAATAGGATGTGACGCTTACGGGAAACCCCGATATAGTATTGATGCCACGGGGCGGGAACCGTTTTAAATCATCTTGGGAGACTAACTCTTCAACGCCAGGCTCAATTTTCTTCACCCACCAGGTGGGGACTTCATTCTTGAAGCCGAAGCGTTCGATGGAGTAGCGATAGTTATAGGTCGATTCAATCTCTCCCAAGAAGATATCGCCGTAATCGAGCGTAATGCGGTCGGATGTTTGCGCAGGCGAAACGAACGTTGCCGTCAGAATTACGATTAGAAAGAATACGAAGGGTGCGCTCTTCATACCATTAGGTTTCGGATGCAATCGCCATTTAGTTTAGTAATCCATAAAATCTGTCTTCTTTTCGTGATCGGATGCGTCGTGTGTCAGACGGCGTCTGCTGCGACTTTTTTGATTTTAGACCGCTGGGGCGGCGTGATTGGCGCGTCGCGCACCGCTGCGGGCGAATTACGCGAACCGGAAGTGGTACGCCCCTGGATGGAATCGCCGGAACCGGTCTTATTTATTGACATGGAAGCCGGAGTCGACGGCGGCTATCAATTGACCCAAACCGGCGAATTGTTATCAATGGGGGCCGCGCCGCCGTTGCAATTTGCGCTTAGTTCAGCGTATAACGCGACGGCGTTGGCCATGTTGCCTGGAGGCGTCGGTGGATGGATCGCCGTTGACGACTATATCAAACGCATCGGCCGTCAGCCGGAATTGGTATTTCCCCGGGGGTTGAACCAAGGCCGTATTTTATCTGATCTGGAATATGACCATCTCAATCGCCGCTTGGCGGTGTTGTTTAAAGACGGAGGGCTGACGGTTTGCAGCCAGCAAGCCCCGATTGAATACACCGTGAAACTGGCGGCGGACGATTCGGCTCTCGACGTGGAATTTGACGGCGACGAACTGTTGGTGCTCACGCAGCAAGCCAAAGTGGTTCGAGTCAATCAGAAGTCATCCAAATTAGACGCTAATGCTCCAACGCTATCCGAACAGAATGCGGTTGATCTTGAGTTGTCTCCATTCGGTAAAGGCTATTACGTGCTCGATGCGTTCGGCGTGATTCACGCGTGCGGCGGCGCCCCGAAAATCGAGACGGAAGCCTTGGCCCGGGCTGACGCCGTTGATTTAGAATGGATATCAACCGACGAGCCGCCGCGCTGGTATCCGACCGGATGGAACACGCAGGTCGCGTTGCAGCCAGACGCATTGCGCCTCGACCCCGAAGGCTCGTCAAAATACTTGTCATTAATGATCGACGGCGCCGAGAACATGCGTCGATTTTTGGTTGAACTGCGTCTCGATCCAACTCGCTTAGTGGTAGATCCAAACCGGGTGCTGATTGGCCCGTGGTGGAACCGGAACATCAATACCCCCAATTTAAAAGCCTCGTATGATGAATCGCAGGGGTTGTTGACCTTGCAGGGAACGGGGTCCACCACCATCACCGGCGGCGCCAACGGCGGCGGCGAAGCGGCGCTTATCCCGATTGCGCCCGCCCCCGGCGTCCAAGCGGCGACCGCATCGGTGACCATTGAACAATTTTTCTTTGAAGACGCTGCGTTGAGCTACGCCTATCGCCTTGATGCAGAACCCGCGCCCAGCATCATTCAGTTTCAAAGTTTGGCGCCGATATTAAATTTAGAATGGTCGATGCAGACGCCGTCGCAGGCCAAGGCGCCCACGGTTGGATCAGTGGTCCGTGCTGATGTGTATGTACAACACGGCAGCCGCATTCAAACCTTGGTATTTGATTTGAAGTTCACCAATCAAACCCTGCATTTGCTGGGGATGACGCCGGGCGATGCTTGGCAGCCGCACGTTCCATTACGGGTCCAATTCGCCACGCCGTCGCTGGCCAATCCAACCGGAGAAGTCAGTAACCAGGAAATCCGGGCGGTGGAGTCAGGCGCCTGTCAGGACGAACGGGCTTCATTATTGACGCTGTTTTTCGCTGTTCAGGAGCCGGGCGTTGCATCATTGCAATTTAAAAAATTGATGGCGCTTGATGAAAAAGATCGTGAGTTAAACGCTGACATTGAATTGAGCGGATTCGATTGGACGGTTTCATCCCAAGCGTCGGCGCTCAAACCATGATGCGCGAACGGTTGATAAGACGATGAATCTCGATAAGATAGTAGCGCTCTGCAAGAAAACCATTGGGAACCCTTATGAAGATTGAACCAGAAGACCAGCAACGGTATCGAATTGACGAAGACATGCCCGAAGAGGAAATAAAAATCCTCTCGGAGGCCCAGTCGTACGCACTGCAAAAACTCATTCAGAACGCTGGACATGTGTTGTCCGGCGAAGAGCGCGAAATTGTGATGAAATTGGTCGATAAGCTCAACCTCGAAACAGAGCGCTTCAAGTCTCTTCGAAAAATGACCGTCGGCGACAAGCCATTGGATGCGTTTTTATCCAAAAATCCATCTCAGCCCAAAACGAAACTCAAAGTCGGTTCAACGGTTGACGGCGGCGATCATTCGAAATCGTCTGACGGTGAAGTGATTGTTGAAGAAGACGGCGAGACCGAAGAACGCCGGCCCGAACCCAAAGTGACCCACATCGTCGGCTTCAAGCCGGAAGAAGTGGTCCAGCGCTATATCGAATGCTGGAACCAGCAAAAATTCGGCGCGGAGTTTGATTGTTTTAGCCGCGACTTTATGCAGATCAGCCGTGAACAATATATTGATGCGCGTCATGCTTCGTTTAAGAACAGTCTGGCCAATGGCGGAATGCGGGTTGATTTTAAAGGATTTGATTCGAGCGACGTCATCGGCGGTGAAGCGGAAGTGATCGCGGCAAAGTCGGTCAAAGAAGGCAATAAAGCAGAAAAGACCGAAAGAGACCTCTATCGCCTGAAACTCGACCACGGCCGCTGGGTGATCTACACCGTCCAGCCTCAGTGAGTTAGGCCGGATTTCATGCTATTTTTGTCTTAACGAAAACCTAACAGCCCGCCAGCATTGCAATTTGCTGAGCGGGTTTTCATTACAATAGATTCACTTCGAGTACAATACCCCATTATGGCCTATAAAAACCTAAAAGATTTTGTCGCCCGCTTAATTCGCGAAAATGAATTGGTTGAAATCAGCCAATCCATATCTCCTGTTCTTGAAATGACCGAAATCGCCGAGCGCGTGATGAAGTCGCACGGCCCGGCGTTGTTATTCACCAATCCCGAAGGCTCCGATATCCCGCTGTTGATTAACGCCTACGGTTCTGAAAAACGCATGGCGATGGCGCTGGGCGTTGACCATATCGACGAGATCGCCGAGCGCATCCGCAAACTCACCAAAACAAAACCGCCTGGCACGCTGTGGGAAAAACTGGCGATGCTGATGCAGCTCAAAGAGGTCGCCGGGTTCGCGCCGAAAAAAGTTAACACCGGGCGCTGCAAAGAGATCATCCTCAAGGGCGACCAGGCGAGTCTTAGCGATATCCCCGTGCAAACCTGCTGGCCTAAGGACGGCGGCCCTTACATTACGCTGGGGCAGGTCTACACCCGCGACCCGATTACGGGCATCCGCAATGTGGGGCTGTATCGTATCCAGGTATTTGATTCGCGCACCACGGGGATGCACTGGCAGATTCACAAAGTCGGCGCCTCGCATTTCCGCGAGTTTTGTAAGAAGAACCAGCGCATGCCGGTTGCGGTCGCGCTGGGCGGTGACCCGGCGTTGTTGTATGGCGCTTCGGCGCCCTTGCCGCCCAACATCGACGAGATTTTATTTACCGGATTTCTACGGCAGCAATCCGTCGAAATGGTAAAGTGCGAGACCAGCGACATCGAAGTGCCCGCTGATGCGGAAATTGTGCTGGAAGGTTGGATCGACCCGATGGAGCAGCGGATGGAAGGCCCCTTCGGCGACCATACCGGCTACTATTCGCTAGCGGATATGTACCCCGTATTTCATGTGGAGTGCATCACGCGCGCCCGCGACGCGATTTATCCGTCCACCATTGTCGGCATCCCGCCGATGGAAGACGCCTTCCTGGGGCAAGCCACCGAGCGCATCTTCATGCCGCTGATTCAGATGACGTTCCCTGAGATTGTTGATATGAGCCTTCCGGTTGAAGGCGGGTTTCATAGTTTGGCGATTGTCGCGATTAACAAATCATATCCGGGGCAGGGCTTTAAAGTCGCCCACGCCTTTTGGGGGACGGGTTTGCTCTCGCTGACCAAAAACATCATCGTCGTTGACGGACATGTAAACGTGCATAACCCCGGCGAGGTGATGTGGCGCGTCGCCAACAACTTCGCGGCGGAACGCGACCTGCAAGTGGTGCGCGGCCCGGTCGATGTGTTGGACAACTCGTCGGAGTATCCCGGTTATGGGTCTAAAATGGTAATTGACGCGACCCGCAAATTGCCACAAGAAGGCTTTAATCGCGAATGGCCGCCTGATATTGATATGACCAGCAGCGTGAAAACCAAAATTGATGAACTCTGGAACCAGTTGGGCATCCCCATTTCGTTGGAAGAATCCAAACGTCGCCAGTTTAAAATCTGGCCCGAAGACAAGGCGTGAAATGAAATGTAATCACCAATTCCTTCTCCCTCTGGGAGAAGGTTAGGATGAGGGATTCTTTCATACAGTGTTGTTTGTTGAAGTCGTGGTGAAATGAAATTTAATTGCTGAAATTGACTCAGCACAAATGCGGCGAGGCCGCCCCTCACCCCAGCCCTCTCCCAGAGGGAGAGGGGGGAAATACTAGGTGTCTTATGCCTTCTGAAGAACAAGTGCTTGTTATCCCCCGGTCTGCGTTAGAGGGGTTTCTGCCGTTTCGCGGATTTCGTTCGGCGCAGGGCGTTGACCTCGCCGCCTGGGCGCCGCAGTGTTCATTTAAGCCGCGCGGGCCGATGGAAAGCGACAAGGCGTACAAACAGATCATCCCTTACATTGTGCTGCGCAGCGGCGAGCAGGCGTTCCGTTATTGGCGCACCAAGCGCGGCGGCGAAGATCGCTTGCATCATTTGTACTCTGTTGGCGTGGGTGGTCATGTCAATCCGCGTGATGAAAACCTGTTTACGGATGAAACCGAGCGTCTGGAAGAAGCCGCTATGCGCGAGTTGCGCGAAGAAGTGGAATTGACGCATCCGGTTGAATTAAACCTGGTCGGGTTTCTCAATGACGATGAAATTGAAGTCGGGCAGTATCATCTCGGCGTGGTCTATGAGGCGTTTCTGCCGGAACCGCAAGTGACGTTGCGTGAATCGGCGCTGGGGCGCGGCGAGTGGAAGCCCGCGCATGAACTCAACGACGGCGTCGATTACGAAACCTGGTCGCAATTTGTGATTGATGATTACCTGCTGAAATCATGAATCGGCTTCACAAGCGTTGGCTTGAAGTTGTGGTCGTCATTGGCGTTTTCTGTATTATCCTTTCTATCACTCTCCCGGCGTTTTTCCGAAACCAGCAAGCCGAATCAAATGCGATGATTTTTGACGGAATGGCGCAAATCCTTAACGCTGTTCAGCAATACCAAAATGAACATCAGCAGTATCCCGCCGCAGTCTCAGAAGGAAAACAGCAAATTGTCTGGGATCAGGACGGGATGCTTTTGTTCAATAACTTGAACTACGATTATCTTCACTCCTTTCTTTTATGCGCAAAGCCGGATGGGCTGAAAATGCCTAAAGAATTTGTGGATTTGCAATATAGCCAAAACTTCTCTCTGGATGCCATATCACTTTTTCGTAATTCCACTAATAAATCTCTTGTGATCGCCATCGTCGCCAACCAGTTCAATCAGCCGCCTTTAAAACAAATGCTCATCCATCTCGACTCTGTTGTTCCCGGCCAACCCATCATTCAACCGCACTATTTTTTCGCCCCGTCGAATGGGCTGACCAGCCGGGGGAGCATGTATCTCGACATCTACGGCAACCACTCGCCTTGGGTCCACCCGCCAAAAACAGAGTTGCTTCCATGTTCCATTAGCGACATTATCGTTGAGGGCGTCGTCGATGAATGATCGCCCCGTCCAGTTTTGGTTGTTTGCGTTTCTACTGGCGGGGTTGTCGATTACCTTCGCCGGGCACGGTTCGTTCGTCGATGAGAACCTCATCATGCAAGTGACCGACTCCATCGCGCAACGCGGCAGCCTGGAAGCGATGCCCGGCTTTCAAGCGCTGGAAGCCCCCGACGGAAAATACTACAGCCGCTACGGCATCGCGTTTCCCGTCATAATGCTGCCTTGGTATTATCTCGGCGAAGTGTTGTTCTGGTTGTTCGGTCATCACGCGGTGTTTTTTAAAGGCTCGCATTTTTTCGCCTGCTTGTGGGGCAGCCTTTTCATCACGGCGCTAACGGGCGTTTTGTTTTATCGCGTATGCCGCCTCATTGGCGGAGAGCAGGCCGCATCCGCTGCGCTGTCAATCGTATTGATTTGGGGGACGTCATTTTGGCCTTATAGCCAAACCTTGTTCCGCCTGACGACCACCACCGCGATATTACTCATCCTGCTTGAGTGCATCTTACGCCATCAACAACAGGCGCGCTGGCTGCATCTCGTCGGAATCGCGCTTTGCGCAATGGTTGGCGTCAATCTGCGCGAGGATATCGTTATCGCATTTGCATTTCTCGGCTTGTTCGCGATTGCAATGGGTTCCGTACAAGAACGCGGCGCCCGCGCGTCGGCGTTTTGGGTTGGCGGGCTGCTTGGCGTCGCAATCTGGGGCTGGCACAACTACGTCCGCTTTGGGACGTTCTTCATTGAAAATTACGCCGACTTGGAATTCAACTACCCGCTTCTGATTAGCGTCCCCAATTTGCTGTGGGGATGGGGGCGCGGACTGTTGCCCTATTCGCCGTTGTGTTTGCTGTTGGTGTTTTCGTTTCGCTCCGCAAAAAAACATCGCGAGTTGTTATTGTGGTGTACTTGTTTTGGGATCGTCATCGCCTATCTCTTACTCTACGCAAAATCTCACATGTGGCACGGCGGGCGGTGTTGGGGGCCCCGGCACTTGTATTACCTACTGCCGTTTTGCATGTTGCCGGGCGTACGCTTGCTCGCCAACGATCAGCATTGGGGTTGGAAGGCGTTCGCCGCCGCCGCCTTTGTTTGGGGGATGCTCTATAACTGGCCGGGCGTCTACGCCCACACGGGCGCCTATCAATCTTTCGCGTCTGCGCCGGGCTTTTTTGAGTTACTCATGCGCCCGATTGGGCATCCCGATTACATTACATTCGATGATCTCGATCTGTGGTGGGTGCGCATGGTTCGCATGTATCCATACTCCCTCTGGCCGGTTGCGTTCGCCGGATTGATTGGCCTCACGCTGTATTGCGGCTGGCGGCTTTGGAATTCATTCAAGCAGCAGGCATAATGATTATATGGTTTTAAAACACCTCCTCTTACTGTTTGTCACGCTTCCGTTTCGCCAGTTTCGCAACCGCGCCCGCAGCGCACAGTGGGACGACGCGCTCAAATGGTTCGCTCTGAGCGTTTTTATTCTGGGCGTGGCGTGGGCGGAGTACGCGTTTTTTCAGCGCTTCTTTGCGTTGCTGGCGCAAGTGCCGTTAGGTTTCGCGATGGTGTTGCCCAACGCCTTTTCCATCATGGGGTCGTTTTTATTTGGCTTCCTCGTTTATTCCAGCGTGATTACCGCGCTGACATCGCTCTACCGTTCTGACGATCTCCGCATGTTGTTGCATACGCCAGTCAAGATCGAACTTGTCTTACTGATGAAATGGTTTGACGTAGCAGTGCGCAGCGCAATCACGCTGGTCGGATTTTGCATTCCCCCGATGATCGCGTTGGGGCTGCAACTTCAACTCGAACCGGCGTTCTATTTTGCGTTTATCACGGCGACGTTATTACTGGCGGCGCTAGCGGTCAGTCTTGCGATGATCGCGGCGTTCTTGTTGATGTCGGTGTTCCCCGCGAAGCGCCTTCATCAATCGCTGTCCGTCCTGGGGCTGTGCATCGCCGTCGCCCTGATCGGCGGGCTGCGCTTTCTTCATCTCGAAACGCTTTGGAGCGACGAGGCGTTGGCGAACCCGATGCTGACGTTTTTTCAACAGAAGCCAAGCGGGTGGGTGCAATACGGCCCTGGCATGTTGTTCGCTCAAGCGGTGCAGCCTTATTTGGGAATGAACATTCAAACCGCCGGCATTCTGCCCGTCGCATTGATTGGGCTGGCGTCGGTGTTTTTCTCTTTGGCGGTCGGTCGGACGTTGTTTCTTTCTGGGTGGTGGAAGTGTCAGGAGCAGGGCGACCCCGGCGTGAAGCGCGTACGCAGCATGTCCGAAACTTTTTGGGAACGCAATCTGCATCGCGGCCCGATTTCCGCCCTGATGGGAAAAGACTGGCTGATTACCCGTCGCGATCCCTCCATCTGGACGCAATTGTTTATGATGGTTCCGCTGGTCGCGTTGTACTTGGTCAATCTCTCGTTTTTGCCCGTCAAACAAGAAGGGCTTGCCCCGGTTCTCGCAGCGGCGAATGTTGGCGTGATCGCATTGCTGATCGCGGTGATTGGCGCCCGTTTTGTGTTTCCATCAGCCAGCCGTGAGGGCAGGGCGGTGTGGACGCCGAGCGTTGCGCCGATTGGGGCTTGGCGCCGCATTGTTCAAAAAATCCTGTTCGCCGCGCCTCCGGTGGCGTTGGTGTCGGGTGCGATGTTAATCGGTTCATGCCGGATATTGGACTTGCCTTACGATCTTTCGCTCTGGTCAATCGTGATCGGCGGGGTCGCATCGGTGCAAATTAGCCTGATGGCGGTGTTTTTAGGATTTTGCTTTCCTATTTATCACTATCGCCATTTGATGGAAGTCTCACTGGGCAAAGGCGCTTTTTTATACATGGCATTGGCGGTGTTAGAAATTTCCGGCCTGCTCTATTTCTCCGTTCAGTCGGCGTTGTTTGAGCCGGGCGCCGTGTTAGAACTGTCCAATATGCGCATCTTGCTATGGTTATTGGCCTGGACTTTGGCAACCCTTGGCTTTGGGTTTTGGAGTCTTGTGAAAACCCGCCAATTTGAATGGAACCTGTAACTGCGGTTTGATCTTTCTTCGACTTAAATGGTATGATCGTAGGCAGGGTATCAATTTGCCCGTCATCATCTTGTATTCGATAGGAGCCAAATCAATGAAACGCATCTTGAGTATCGCGCTTGCTGCTGCATTTGTTTGTGCATTTGGGTTTAGCGTCCCCGCGCAAGACGGGCCAATCAACGTCTTGTTTTTAACCAGCTCAGCAGGGTTTGAGCACGCTGTCATTAAACGGGAAAACGGCGACCTTGGTTTTGTTGAAAAACTCATGGTCAAACTGGGGGCGGAAGAAGGCATCCGCGTTCTCCCCACCAAAGACGGCGGACTCATCAGCAAAGAGACCTTGCCGCTGTTTGACGTGGTCATGCTTTATACCACGGGCGACATTACCAAAGCCGGAAACGACGGCAGCATCCCCACTTCCGAAGCGGGACGCCAAGCCTTAATCGAATGGGTCGCGGCAGGCGGCGCTTTGGTTGGAACGCACACCGCGTCAGATACATTCCACGGCTGGAAGCCCTACCTGGAAATGATCGGCGGGCAATTCATGACGCACGGCAAACAACAAGACGGCGTATTGACCGTCAAAAAACACCCCATCACCTCTCATTTGCCTGAAAAATGGAAACTGTTTGAAGAATGGTATTGCTACAAAAACCTGCAAGAAGATTTTACGCCCATCATGTTGCTCGACGGTTCGCAGATGGATGAAGACTACTACAAAGAAGCGGGTCTGTACCCTCATGGCTGGGTGGAAGATTTTGGCAAAGGCCGCGTGTTCCATTCGGCGTTAGGCCACCGTCAGGATGTTTGGGAGAATCCCGATTTCCAAAAAATGATTATTAAAGCGATTAAATGGACAGCGAAGAAATAGTCTAAGATTCATTGATAAGATTCAGCACGAAAAATGGGCGGTCAATTGACCGCCCATTTTATATTTTTGAATCCGTGTAAAACATTGATGATCCGAATGAATTATCCGGCTGCTGCGGTTTTTTCTTCTTCGGCTTTTTCGGCCTGTTTGGTTTGTTGCTCGGCTTTTTTTACATACTCGTCAAACCACTTATTGGCTTTCTTTAACACGGCGCGAAGTTTCACCAAGCGTTCTTTGTCGGCCTTATTGACTGGTTGCATGCTATCAGGGGTCAATAAAACCGCGTTGAAAAATTTCTGGTCTGGGTCCTTTGAGCGAAGATCAATAATGCCAGAGGCGTCTAAGAAGTGCGCAATGGCTTTTCGCGGGCCTGCTTTGGTCGGGTCAAATATGTCATCGTTTGCGAATAGTATTTTTTGAAGGTGCGCCATTAGCCCTTCTTTGGTGCCTTTTTCTCCGAGTTTGCCAACATCATCAGGCGGCAGACGATTTTCAACATTAAATTTGGCTGCGATTTCTTCGAGTTTCATCGCTCGTGAAACTGTCTTGCCAAACATTCCTTGCTTTTCTTTGATGGTGGGCAGTTTGCCGTTATTAAGAAATTTGACGCGGTCTTTAAAGATATCCATCACAGAGCGCGCTTCTAACTCCATGCGGGATTTGCGAAGAATATTCACAATGTTCGCAATCTTATCTTTGGGAAAGAGTTGGTCCGCTTTTTCAGGACCAAGCACAAAGTTACCTAATTTATTGATTAAATCATATAAGTCTTTGCGGCATTCTTCATAGATGGAATCTTCGCTTTCGCCAACGCCCATCAAGTTTTCTATGGCGATGCTGGAGGGAGACTGCTTTGTCGTCGTTCTGCCCGTCTCCATATCATGCTTTGTCCGCTCCAGTTCTTTGGCGGACTGCATGCGCTTGAGGCGCTCTTGAATTTCCTCCTGGCTGACATTGTATTTTGTGTTCGTTTTCTTCTGCATTGTGGAGTAATCCTTAAAATAATGAGCGTAAAAGTTTAGCTCAAATAATCCCCTCAAATCCTAAAGAAAAACAGAAAAAAAGAATATTTCTTTAATATTATAGCATTTTTTTACAAGTGCGTGAATGAAATCTTACAATCATTCTACCCGAGTTGTCAACATTTAAATCATTTATTTAAATACGCTTTTTTATCAACTTGAATTTACTTGCTTAATCCTTCATCGTAAGGCACCGATCATACATTATAACTCTAATTTGGTGAAATATACATGAATTTGACTCCTGCGATCTTAGGAGGCCGCTGCGCCGCCTCACCAGCATTACCCTTTGCTCGACCTTTGCTTCCTTCTTATGACGATGTTGCTGGACAATATCGGTCAATTTTTTCCAGCGGCATGGTGACCACCGGCCCCTATGCGGAGCAATTCGCCGAAGCCGTTGCTGATCGTCTTGGCGTTAAGTACGCCGTGTGCGTCTCGAGTTGCACGTCGGGGTTAATGCTTGCCTATCAAGCGCTGAGTCTCCCCAAAGAAGCGACGGTACTTGTTCCCAGTTTTACGTTTATGGCCTCTGGCTTAGCATCGCTTTGGAACCATCATCATTTAAAGTTTATCGACATAGACCCTAAAACCCTTAATCTAGATCCAAAAAATCTTGAAGAATCAATCACAGATGATTGTGAACTCGTGATTGGAGTCCATCAATTTGGCGCACCGGCTCCAATTGAAGAAATCCAAACCATTGCTGAAAAACATAGTCTTCAGGTCTTATATGATTCTGCGCATGGTCTGGGTTCTCTGCATCATGGTAAGCCGCTGGGCGGCAATGGCCGCGCGGAAATTTTTAGCCTTTCGCCCACCAAACTGGTTGTTGCGGGAGAAGGCGGCGTCGTCGCGACGAATGACGAAGAGATTGCCTATCATTTACGCATAGGCCGAAATTACGGCAACCCGGGCGACTATGATTGCTTGTTTCCTGGGATGAATGCCCGGATGAGCGAATTTCACGCGATCTTAGGGTTGCATTCACTCAAAATGCTTGAGGGCGCGGTTCATACGAGAAACAAGATCGTTGGGTATTATCGTGAGCGGTTGGGCGCATTGCCAGGCGTGGCGTTCCAGCAAATTGCAGAATATGACCGTTCATCGTATAAAGATTTCACTTTGATTCTTGAACCCGGTGAATTTGGTTTGAACGCCCAACAACTCGCCAAGGCTCTCGACGCAGAGGGAATCGGCTCGCGTATGTACTACGCTCCGGTATTGCACCAGATGAAAGTTTATCAACAATTCGTCGACTTTGATCCAGCCGAGCGGTTGCCTAACACGGTCTATTTAGCCACGCGGGCGATCTCGCCGCCGCTGTACTCAGATATGCGCGAACAAGAGGCCGCCGTCGTTTGTGAGGCGATTGAACGCATTCAAACGAACGCAAAAGCCGTTTTAGCGCGATTAACTGCGTAACTTCTTTTCATTTGAGTATTTTTCGCCTTGCCAGCCAGGCCGATGTTCTTTATGATATGCTTATCCAAACATTTTGTTCCGAAAAGGAGCATGGAGGAAACAATGAATAAAAGCCTTCTTACAATGTGGGCGTTGGCAGGCCTCGTATGCCTGGCGACGATGGGTTGTGCAAGCGGCGGTAAATTAGCGGATGCGGATATCGCCACTAGCATTAAAGGACAACTCGAAGCTCCGTCTGGACCTGAGGGACCGTTTGCCATTGATATTTTCGTAACCAAGAGCGAAGTCACGCTTGACGGTAAAGTGGACAGCGATGCCTCCAAGCAACAAGCGATGGGAATTGCGCAGTCGACGGAAGGCGTCAAAGGCGTTAAGAGCTTTTTGATTATTCCATGAGGCGGCAAGTCAACTTGAGCGAGATTGATCTCGTTCAGGGAGACATTACCCAACAAAACATTACTGTGATCGTCAACGCTGCAAATTCGTCCTTATTGGGCGGAGGCGGCGTTGACGGCGCTATCCACCGGGCTGGCGGCTCCGCCATTCTTGACGAGTGCAAAACTCTGGGTGGATGTAAGACGGGCGACGCCAAAATCACCACAGGCGGCAACCTCAAAGCACACTATGTAATCCATACTGTTGGTCCGGTCTATCATGGCGGGAACGACGGCGAGGCGGAACTGCTTGCGTCGTGTTACCGTAGATGTTTGCAAATCGCATCTGAGCGCAAGATTGAATCCATCGCGTTTCCTTCGATTAGCACGGGCGCTTACCGCTACCCGGTTGCGGACGCTGCGAACATTGCGATATCCACTGTCATTGGTTTCTTGAACCAAAATGATGATGTCAAACTGGTACGCTTTGTTTTATTTGACGACCATACGTTGAGCGCCTATCAAGCCGCGCTCAACGCGATTTAGTTTTCTCGATTATTCTTTCCGTCCGTCGTTCTCAAGCGGTTGATCTGTGTTGCCGGATTGCGGCGGCTCAAGCGTTATATTATCCATACTAGGCGAGGTTGTTGTTTCGCTTGGGCTGGTGGTATTTGCCGACTGAGTCGGAATGTCCGAAAAATTCACCGGGCCGTTCATTGGCGGTTGCGGATCAGAAGTTCCGCTAGGGCTTGGCGGCGTTGGAGACGATTGAGGCGTTGGAGACGACGGTGGAGTTGACGATTCGGTCGGCGCTGGAGGGGTTTGAGGCGAAGGCGCTTGGCGTCCGCTCGGGCTATAGGATTCATTGCCGGTTAAGGCTGCGACAAAGTGAAGCGTATAGGATTGAAGCAAAACCGGAACTGGAAGCATGAACAGGGCGACAAAAGCGCCGAGAGGCATCATCAAGCCTGAATTTTGTAGGGTGGTCATTGTTTCGGGGAAATTTTCTATACCTCCCATCGCCGCAACAATGGCGAGTGCAAACATGCTAAATAACATGTAGAAGACAAATACAACAAAACCAAAGACCAATGCTAAACCTACCTGAATCACAATATATCCTAAAAATTCCATCAAATTGGAAAGTACAAGTCCAATTGCTGTAGACCATGCTGCAAAGATGCCTTTCTTTTCGACTAACATTTGAGGAACGACTAGTCCTGCCAACATGGCGGAATAGATGACGAAAGCAACAAATACTATTAAACACACCAGCAATAACAACAAAACCATAATGACCATTAGGGCGGTGCTCGAACTGCCCTGGCTTATAAAGATGAAAGGCGCTGCGACCACCCCGCCGACCAGAACAACGCAGAGGACTATCGTGATTCCTGCGATCAGGTTCCACAGAAAAAGCGAAATGATGGATGAAATATTATTTTTAAATGATTGGCGTAAATGAAAGACGCCTTGTTTGACGCCGTCCATCAACATAAATGATATGCAGGAACCGATAAACATATACACAGTACCCAAGACTAACAGCAAAAGGCCGCCTGCTATGATGAGCGGTAATTGTTGAAGCAGGGTTGCATAAAAATCGCCGGATTGCATGTTTTCTTGCAGCCACGGGGTGAAATTTGGTTTCGGGCCTTGATAACCCTGGGCAAAAAAAACTAAGAGTGCGCCTTTGAGCCAATATTCCAACCGAAAGGGCTGGAACATCAAATAGATCATGTGTGTCCAACTTTTACCAAATGCATCGGTGCAATGAGCCATGGTTTATCCTTTATGGTTCGATTGACGTTTTGTCGCGCCGCCCATTGATTTGTGTTCGTATGGCGGAAACAATTTTCATTATTCGGTATTACGACGAACCAGTCTATTTAAATTCGACCCATTTTTATACAGGCGATTGTTCTAGTGCACCATCATACACGGGTTGTCGTTAATCTTCGAGCGTATCAATCCAATATACGATATTTAACGAACTGTTTGGGGGCGCAATCAAAACTGTGCGCGGTCGTTAAAGCCGATGCGTATGGTCATGGTCTCGAACAGATTGCTCCCGCCGCAGTGCAGGCTGGCGCCGACTCTCTGGGCATCGTCGATAATTGGGAAGCCAAACTCATCCGCGAGTTGGGGATTCCGTTGCCCATATTGCGTCTTCGTCCTGCGCTGAAAGAGGAAGCCGAAGAAGCCGCGCAGTGGGGCGTTGAAGAAATTGCCGGATCATTGCAGAACGCGCAAATATATTCAGCCATTGGCGCGGCGAGAAAACAGCCGATTGGCGTTCATGTTCAGCTCGACGCGGGCATTGGGCGCATGGGCATGTATGCGTCTCGCCAACAAAGCGATTTGGACGCCTTGCTTGCACTTCCGGGAATCAAGATCAAGGGCGTAATGACTCACTTTCCTTGTGCGGACGAAGAGGACCGGTCGATTACGAAATTGCAACTTCAAGGGTTTCTTAACGACGTCGAGGCATTCAAACGCCAACTGCCCGGCGACATCATTCTACACGCTTCCAATAGCGCGGCGTTGCTGCGTTTTCCTGACGCGCATTTGCAGATGGCGCGCGCAGGGATTGTCAGTTACGGCCTGAAGCCTGACCTGAGTATGGAGGTTCCCCATGAGCTCCAGCCTGTCATGCAGTGGGAAACGAAAGTTGTTCTGGTGCGGGAAGTCCCGAAAGGCGCGAGTATCGGCTATGGCATGACCTATAAAATGCCGGGGGATGGACGCATTGCGCTGCTGCCGACCGGGTATGCGGACGGGTATTTGCGCGACTTTTCTAATCGCACTCATGTTTTAATTCGGGGGAAACGGTTTCCCGTGGTGGGGCGCATTTCGATGAATTTGATTACGGTTGACGTCAGCGATGCTCCTGAAATTCAAGAAGGAGAGGAAGTGGTTTTGATGGGAAGGCAAGGAAATGAAACGATTTCCGCTTCAGAATTGGGCAAACATGCAAGCACAATTGATTACGAAATTGTCTGCTTAATCGGTCGTTGTAATGGAAAATGGCGCCACTATGTTTCAGGATGATAATAGAATTGATAAAGAATATTGCTAAATTATTGTCTGTATTGTTGTTGATTTGGCTTACTCCGTTGCAGTTTTTTTCAAATAATTGGATTTAGTCTTGACTTTCAGGTATATCGACGTAATATAGAATTATGGGCTTCCAACCTTTGGGATCGCGCAAAGGAACTTCTGTTCCGAGGGTCGATCCCTTTTTTTGTCTAGATATATTTGTTATCTTTTCGTGTAGATATTCTTGCGGTGAGGTGATGGGTTTCGGGGCGCTCAAAAAGCAGTGGGTCAGCGTACGTGAAGCGCTCAGCGGTTCGTTCTGATTTGGAAGTTCAATCAGAACATCTTTCTTAAAACAACTATAAAGCTCTTTGATTTTCGAGATTTGAGTCTACAATTCACAACTTGGCATTAAGACCTAAGACCTTAATTACGCGATTGATACAATCCGAGGAGAGAGACCATGTCCCGCGAATGTCATTTTTGCGGCAAGAGCACTGCCTCCGGCAACAATGTAAGTCACGCAAACAATAAAACCAAACGCCGTTTTAATCCCAATTTGCAGCGAGTGACGCTTCGCTCGGCAAATGGAACCAAGCGGGTTTTATCATGCACCCGTTGCATCCGCTCCGGCAAGACAATTGCTGCCTAATTTATAACCCGGTTTCATTCCAGGCGGGCCATGGCCGAGACCCTGACATACGACCTGATATCTATCCTGCGCGTTCTCTATCGGAAGCGCAGGATGATTGTGTTGGGAACCATCGCCGCAGCCGTCATTGCAGCCATCGCGGCTTTGCTTTGGCCTCAAACATGGCGCGCGGAAACCATTGCGATTGTTTCTCCACCGAAATACAAAGAGACGCTCAGTCTGGTTTCTAATCCATTCGACGTTTTGACGTACCAATCCATTATGCTGTCGGACGGGCAACTCGATGAAGTCCAGCGCACCTTGCGTTGGGGCAGTGAAGCGGTGCGTACGTTAATTACCCCGCCTGAACTCGACCGCTTGAAGGCCAATCCAAACATTCAAGACAAAGCCTTGCGCTTGACCCCCTATCAGCTGATTCAAAATACCAACACGACATTACTGACGGAATTGCTGATTCCAGAAGATGACAGCGATAACCCCGAATACGACATCTATATCTATTCATTGAGCCAACTCGGCGCGGACGATCTCGAAGCGCTGGGCGGACTGGATGCGGACGAACTCCAAGACCTCACCATTTTTGATCTGCGCAAGATGTTGTTCGCAAGCGTGTCGATCGTCAAAGAGACCAATCTCGAAACGATTTACTCGCCGGTGATTCGCGTGTCGGCTGAGTATGACACTGGCGAGCGCGCCCGTATGTTGACGAACCTTTGGATGTTGCTGTTCCAATACCGCTCTGAGCGCACGGTGCGCAGCATTGTCATGCGGCAGATTGATATGTTTCGCGAACGCGCCGTCTCCAAAGAAAAAGACTTAGGGACGATTGAAACCGATTGGAAAAACGCCCAGCAGGAAGCCGACCTGGAAACGCTTTATGCAGACGCCGCTTCAAAATGGATTTTGCTAAAAGGCGTGGCGCCGGTGTATAAACGCGTGAAACAAAGCAAAGAAGAATTTGATCTGGAAGAATCGGACCGCCCGTTTATGACCGAAGAGAGCCAGGAATGGGACTCGATTCAATTCAACATTACCGCTGAATATGAAAAGGCGCTTTTGCCTCAGTCACAGGAACTCAAGGCGGAAATTTCATTTCTCAAAAAACAAATAGAGCGCGGCGCCAGCGACGAACTCTCTATGCAACTCGCGACTGCGCAAGACCGGTTGGCGGCGTTGCAGTCTGAAATCAAATCGACATCGTCTGCGCTCGATAAAACGCTGAGCCAGATTCGGACGTACGAGACAAAATTGCGTTTGCAGCATATTCAATTGGAACGCGCCCGCACGGCAATCGAAGTGTTGGAGCCGTACCTGGGCGAAGCCAACCTGCTTGAGCAGAATAAAGACGGACGCTATTCCGATATCAGTTATAACCCTGCCATCAAACCCGACAAGCGGGTGTTCCCCAAACGCACCATGATGACGGCTTGCGGCCTGTTAGTCGGGCTGTTGCTTTCATGCGGCTGGGCGTTTCTGCAAGACATCTGGGCTGAAGTGGTCCGGCCCGAATCTGAAACACAGGCGTAAGTCCGTTGACCATGCGCCGATTGCATGGGTGCGGCGCCGTCTTGTTTTTAGGCTCCGCTTTGTTGTCGTGGGCGTCGCATTGGATCGACCCCAGCGCACTTGCCTTTGAAGTTGCTTTCATCCTCTCGATTTTGTTTGTAATGTCCGGCGCGTATTTTTGCGCGTGTTGGCATGTCTTGAAACAAGGCGCTTCGTGGCGCGTGATTGTCTTTTGGGCGCTTGCGGCCCGCGTCGCGCTGGCGCCCAGCCTGCCGATTTACGAAACCGACGCGTATCGCTATTTGTGGGATGGCTTCGTCGTTTCGCAGGGAATCAATCCCTATCAATTTTCACCCAATCAAGTCATCAGCGCCTTGGATGCAAATGAGCAAAACGAGCTTGCGCCCGACCTATTATTGTTGCGTGAGGAATTACGCGCCCATCCTGACATGGTGGATGTACTTCGCAACGTGAACAACGCTGACTTGAACACGATCTACCCACCCTTCACGCAATTGCTGTTCGGCGCAACGTCATTCGCGGCGCCGGGTTCGATCTTTGTGTGGCGAATCATCGCGCTGGGGTTCGACGCTCTCTTGATGGCAAGCATCGTCTACTTGTTGGGGGCCTTTCGATTGGACCCGTCTCGTGTTGTGTTTTACGCTTGGTCGCCGTTAATCTTGAAAGAATATATCAACACCACTCATTTCGATGTGATTGCGTTATGTGGATTGTTCGCCGTCTTTGCATTGATGAAAGCGAAGCGCACAAACGGCGCCGCAGCGGTGTTGGCTTGTGCGGTGCAGACAAAAATTTTTCCCCTGTTTGTATTTCCGCTGTTTCTCAAAAAATGGCGTTGGCCGCAATGGACGGTTTTTGCGGTCGTGTTTGCAATACTCGTTGGCCTGTTTATACAGACCGGCGACAACGGGCTGCGCGGATGGTCGGCGTTCTTACATCGTTGGGAAGCCAACAGCAGTCTGGTTGCGCTATTCGAATGGGGTGGCGTGATGCTGGGTGTTCCCGCTTGGGGAGACGGCGTGGTGTTGGCGCGATTCAGCGGCGTATCGTTTCGGCTGGACGCGTTCTTGGTTGCGAAAATATTGGCGGGATACATTTGGTTGGCGGGATGGGCGTTGATCTCTCTACGCGCCTGGCGGCGCCCCGCGTTTGATTTGCAGGCTACGGTCTACGACGCATTTTCTATCATCGCGCTGCTTTTGATTTGCAGCCCGGTATGCAACCCCTGGTATCTCGCCTGGACAGTCCCGTTTTTATGCTTTTATCCCCGTGCGTCGTGGCTGTATTTGACCGCCGCTTGTTTTGTGTATTACGCCTTCTTTATCCCAACGCCCAGCCAGCAACCCGTGTGGATTCGCGCACTGGAATATTGCCCGTTTTATGCTTTGCTGATTTGGGAATGGAAAACGAAGCGCTTGTCTCAAACGATATGAATGTGAACTCGCGTATGAAACCAATTGTTCTTTTTTGTCTCGGCGTTTTGATGCTGGCGTGTTCGCCGCAATCCAGCATTGATTCGGGCGCGCGTCCGTTTACCGCAATTTTGGTGACTGACGTGGGCGGGCTGGGCGATAAAGGGTTCAATGATTCGGGCTGGGCGGGGTGTCAGGATGCGCAGCAACGGTTGTTGGAACGCGGGGTCGAGTTGGAAGTGCACGTCATCGAATCGCGTGAGCAAACCGACTATGTTGATAACCTGAATCTAGCCGCCGAACGCGGCGATATCGTCATTGGTTTGGGGTTTCTTATTGCGGACGCCATCAAGCAAGTTGCGGATTATCACCCAGACACTCACTTCCTTTTTATTGACGGACAAGTCGAAGGCCCGAACATCGCCAGTTATGCCTTTCATGCGCAAGACGGCGGATTTTTGGCGGGGCTGTTGGCGTCGTACATGACCCAAAGCGGTGTGGTCGGCGTTGCGCCGGGCATGGACATTCCGCCGGTACAACGCTTCGCCGCTGGATACCGCGCTGGTGTGGTCACGGGCGCCCGTTTGCAGGGCCGCGAGATTAAAACGCTCACAACCGTCATCGGAAGTTTTAACGACCCCGTCAAAGGCAAGTCGTTGGCCAAGTCACTGATGAGCCAAGGCGCTGATATTATTTTTCAACTCGCTGGTAATAGCGGGTTGGGCGTCATCGAAGCCGTGAAAGAATCGCCCCAGGGGACTTACGTCATCGGCGTGGATATCGACCAGGACGACCTCTTGCCGGGGCGCATTTTGACTAGCGTTCTCAAACGGATGGATCGAGTTGTGTCCGACAAAACCATTGCTGCCTATGACGACAAGTTTGAGCCGGGCGTGTATCAAGTCGGGTTGAAGGAAGGGTATGTTTCACTCACGGAGATGAAGCACACGCGGGATGGCGTCCCTTCGCAAGCCCTGGTCGTTTTAGACCGCGCGAAGGCGTTGATCACGGATGGAAAAATCAAACCGCCCGCCGTTTATGATGACCTCGAAGCGTTTATTCCCCCGGTGGAGTTATTGGAATCGCCATGAGCGAGGCCGTCTCACCCAGCGTTCAATTGGATTCCATCCATAAAAATTTTGGCGCAGTCACTGCGCTCGATCACGTCTCGCTCGAATTTCACCCCGGGCGCATTCATGCAATATTAGGGGAGAACGGCGCGGGCAAAAGCACGCTGTTGTCGGTTCTCTTTGGGTTGCAGCAACCTGACGGAGGAACGATCCGCCTTTTTGGCGAGCGGGTCGAACGGTTGCGGCCAGCGGAGGCAATGCGTCGCGGCGTTGCGTATGTGCAGCAGCATTTTTCGTTGGTCCCGGCGTTTACCGTTTTGGAAAATTTGATGCTGGGGCGGGAGCCGAGCGCGTGGCGTTTATCGAAACATGCATTTCGCGAAACGGTGCAAGACGCGCTGCAAGGATTTGATTTGGACTTGCCTTGGGACGAGCGCGTCGGGCGCCTTTCGGTTGGCGTGCAGCAGCGCGTTGAAATTGCCAAGGCGTTGTCGCGGCGCGCGCGCATTCTATTGTTCGATGAACCGACCGCATCGTTGGCGCCGGGCGAAATCGTGGGATGCTTGCAAACCATCAAGACGCTGCGCGACCAAGGTGCTACGGTGGTGTTCGTCACGCACCATCTCAACGAAGCGCTGCAAATTGCTGATGAAATCACCGTGCTGCGAAACGGTCAAACAACGCTGCATCAAATATCCAATGGGTTTGATGAAGCCAAAATTGCTGCGGCCATTGTCGGCGATCATCTCCCGCAAGAAACGTATGAACTGCCTCCAACCGCCGCGCCGCTCTTGCGCGTTCAGTCCCTGTCGCCCCGGAAGAAACCCGCTGAACCGTTGTCGTTTGATGTTCATGCGGGAGAAATTTTGGGCGTGGCCGGGGTTTCAGGCAACGGGCAAAAACAATGGATCGATCTCATTCTGGGTCGGGAAGCAATCGCCTCCGGCGAACTATGGCTGGGGCAAAATGAAATTACTCACTCCTCTATTTTAGAACGCCGACGATGCGGCTTGGCGTATATTCCCCAAGACCGAATCCACGAGGGGTTGCTGCACGAACGCCCGCTTTGGGAAAACTGGATGCTCAACCCACGCTTCGAAGGAGCGAATTCGCATTGGCTTTCGGTTTCTGCATTGCGCCGTCAAACCCGGGAAGGCATGGAAGCGTTTTCGGTTCGGGCGCCGTCTGAGTTCGCGACTCCCGCGACGCTTTCGGGCGGACATCAGCAGCGCTTCGTCTTGGCGCGTGAATTGTCTGCATCCCCGAAGGTCATAATCGCCCATGACCCCGCGCGCGGACTGGACATTCGCGCTGCGCGTTTTGTCCATGAGCAGCTCATCCATGCTTGCCGCGAGGGAGCAGGCGTATTGTTGCTTTCGTCTGAATTATCCGATTTGTTTTTACTGTGCAAACGCATCGGCGTCATTTCGCAAGGCTGTTTGACGTCGATCCACAATGCCGACGAATGGACGGCGGAGAGATTAGGACGCGCAATGGCGGGAGGCGGTCAATGAACGCGCGTCGCTTGTTGCGCTTTGGGGTGCTTGGCGTTGCGGTTGCGGGCTTGCTTGCCTTGCTGCTTTGGCTGACTGGATATTCGCCCTTTCAAACCGTCCAGACAATTTTCGCCAGCACATGGGGGTCTCCATCGGGGCGCGTACAAGTATTAAACAAAGCGGCGTTGTTGATTTTGACGGGACTCGCGGTTGCCGTTCCCTATCGGGCGGGGTTGTTTAACATCGGCGGGGAAGGCCAGATGTTGCTCGGCGGTTTGGCGGCGGCCTTTGTCGGGTGGCTGCCGTTGTCGATGTTTGGGCCGCTGCATTGGACGGCGTGTCTTGTGATCGGTGCCGTTGCGGGCGCTTGCTGGGGCGCTTTGGCGGGGTGCTTGCGGACCTGGCGTGGAATTCACGAAGTCATTTCAACCATCATGTTGAATTTTATCGCGCTGCAATGCGTGAATGAAATTACCTTTGGCGTATTCAATGCGGGAGGCGGCGCCAGTCGTACGCCGCTGGTGCTTGGTTCCGCCCATTTGCCGTCGCTGGCGGCGGGCGCTTCTTCTCCGTTGCATTGCGGCGTTGTGATTGCAATCGTGGTCGCCGTTGGAGGCAGCGTTTGGCTGCATCGAATTCGCAGCGGGTTTCAATTACGCGCGGTGGGAGAAAACCCTGATGCGTCGCGCAGCGCGGGGATGCCCGTTTCTCGCATTCAATGGAGCGCGATGGCTATCGGAGGCGGTTTCGCCGGGCTGGCGGGCGCCATTGAAACCAGCGGCATGACCCACGCCTTCTATGCTCGCTTTTCCGGCGGGATGGGGTTTGACGGCATCGCGGTCGCTTTTCTGGCGTTGTGTGAACCCTGGGCGACGGTCCCGGCTGCGCTGGCGTTGGCGACGTTGCGCTCAGCCGATCGCTCTTTGCAACTGGAACTGGGGTTGCCAAAAGAAATCGTGTTCGTGGTTGAAGGTGTTCTTGTAATTGTGATCGCCCTTTTGTTGCGGAGGCGAAGCCATGTTTGACGCCGTCGGTTTTGTCATCTTGTCGACGCCTGCTTTAATCATGGCCGGGTTGGTCAAGAGCGCTCCCCTGTTATGGGCGTCGTTAGGCGGCGCTTATAGCGAACGCTCCGGCGTCATCAATATTGGGTTAGAAGGCATGATGTTGACCGGCGCTTTTTTCGCGGTGTGGGGCTCCTGGTTGAGCGGAAGCCCCTGGGGCGGCCTCTTGTGCGCGGCGCTTGCCGGGGCGCTAGTGGGACTCTTGCACGCGGTTGTTTGTTTACAGGGCCGGGCAAATCAAATTGTCAGCGGCATGGGCGTTAATATCATTGCGCTTGGCGTCACAGGCTTTCTGTTGGTGCGTGTCTTTGATGCGTTAGGCAATTCGCCGGAGGTCGCAAAACTGCCATTATGGAATCTTGGCGTTGCGGTTTCGCCGCTCCATTTGCTTCTTGTCGTCGTTCTTCTAATTACCATATACGGATTTTATCAAACGCGCTTTGGGTTACGATTGCGGGCTTGTGGAGAGTCGCCTTCTGCCGCAAAGGCGGCGGGCGTCTCAGTAACGCAGTCCCGATATATTGCTGTGACCATCAGCGGCGCATTGGCGGGACTTGGCGGCGCGCAACTTTCGATTGGCGAACTGAGTTATTTCACAACGGGGATGAGCGGGGGCAGGGGGTTCATTGCGCTGGCTGTATTGATATGCAGTGGATGGCGGCCCGGGCGAGCAGCGCTGATCTGTTTTGGGTTTGGACTTGCGGAAGCGTTGGCGGAGAACTTGCAGGGAGCGTATCCCGCGATGCCGTCCCGGGCGTTGTTGGCCTTGCCGTTTATGCTTGCCTTGTTCGTTTTGATGTTCAGAACAAGCGACGCTCGCGGCCCCGCCGCATTGGGTAAAGCCTAATGGATGACGCCTAATTCTTGCATCCTCGAATAAATGGCGCTGGGTGGGCGTTTAAGCATTCGCGAAATTTCAAAGATGGTGAATCCATCATGCCGCATTTTTTTCAGGTGCGAATCTTCGTCTTCGCTCCAGACGGCGAGCGCTCGTGGATGGCTGCTGAGAAGGTTGTCGATAGACGGATTCAGAGGGCGAAACCGGTCGCGAGATGGCAACGCTTTTTCGGCAACAGCAAATATGTCCGACTGATCATATTCGGGGTGGTCCGCTAATATTTTCTCACTGCTATGCCCCTCTGATAGCAATGAAAGAATGGTTGCGTTTTTCTTGTTGCCGGGTTCGGTTTGCGTGTTCACCGGTTCCCCCTTGCGGTGAAAATCATGACAAATTCATCTGATTCAATCCATCTATATAATCATACAATATCGCAAATCGCAGCAATTGGCGATATGTTTTTTATATATTTTAAGCGCAAGTTGATTGTAAAAAATTGTGCATGGCTAAATTCACTGGGCCTGGCTGTTCGAGAGGAGACAGATGCCCGGCTTTTTTGATGAGAACCAATTCGGAAGTCGGGATTTTCTGATGCATCGTTTCGGCGGCGGATGGCGGCGTCAAAATATCTTCTTCACCAACGATAATCAGAGTCGGGGCAATAATTGACTCAAGCGTGACCAGCGAACCCGGGCGTGACGCCATTGCCACTTGCGCTTGGACGACGCCCTCGGGCGGCGTTGTCTTAATCGTATTTTCTATCTCTCTAACCATCTCTTTATTATTAGTTTGGGTTGTTTTGCCTAATAGTTTTTCTGGCATGTCTTTGACCAACATACCCACTCCTTCATTTCGAACGGTCTCAGCCATTTTGAGCCGATTATTTATCTGCTCACCCGAATCCGCTTCCGCGCGCGTATCGTACAAGATAAGCCCTAGGATGCGGCGCGGCATGGTTCGCCAAAATTCAAACAGGATATACCCGCCCATCGAACAACCGCCCAACACCGCTTGTTCAATTTTCTGTTCACCCATGAATGTAATGATTTGTTTCACATAATCACTCATGCTGCCAGGCGTTTCGCTCAATGGAGATTCACCAAAACCCGGCAAATCCGGCGCTAATACATAGGCGCTTTCAGACAAGCCTTCGAGTTGATGGCGCCACATTTGGTGGTTCAGAGGAAAAGCATGCAGTAGGATAACGGGGGTGTTGTTTGGGTCTCCAGCAGATGAAAAAGCGAGGCTCATTTTTTTCTTTCCTCCCGGTTTTTAAGTGATTGACTGAGTGTGAACCCACCGATGATAAAGGTTCACGGCTATTCGTCGATAATGTATTAAAGTATGTTACTGCAACGGACGGTATTTTCACCCACTGAATCCCCTGTTTTTTGGGTTTTTGAGGAATGAGCCAAATGAGCACAGCCGCGCCGCAAGTCGAAACCAAAGTCGATCACAATTACCACCAACTGCCCAGCGAGCGCACGTCCGCCTGGGAACAGGCGATGCCGCCGGAATATTGGGCGTATCGTGAGAAGTGGGACAACTGGCCCAAACAGCATATTACCGGCCCGGTCCCCATTCATCTCGATATTGAAGCGACCTCGAATTGCAACCTGAAATGCACCATGTGCCCACGCACCGATATGGTCAACGACGGCGCCTTCTGGGACGTTAATGATTTTGACCTCGACCTCTACAAACGCTTGATTGACGAAGGGGCGGCGTCGGGACTCTGTTCGCTGAAATTCAATTACCTTGGCGAACCGTTGATGAATCCCGATCTGGTCGAGATGATTACTTACGCCAAAGAACGCGGATTGGTCGATGTGATGTTTAACACCAACGCGACCCTATTAACGGAACGTATCTCTAAAAAATTGATCGCGTCCGGGCTGGATAAACTGTTCTTCTCGTTTGATTCGCCTAACCGCGAGCATTACAACGAAATTCGCATCAACGCCGAATATGACAAGACGCTACGCAACATTAAGCGCTTTATGAAACTGCGGGACGAAATGGGTTCCGTGAAGCCGTTCACCCGCGTCTCGATGGTGAGGATGCAGGAAAACGAGCACGAATGGCTGGAATTCAAGGCGCTGTTTGAGCCGATTGTAGACGCGGTCGCCTATGTGGATTATATCGAGCACACCAACCAGTCGTCAGAAGGGCGGGTATTGCACCAGATTGCGCCGCCGAAGACGACCAACAAAAAATTCTGCTGCCCGCAGTTATGGCAGCGCATGTTTGTGCACCCCGACGGTGTGGTGAGCGTGTGCTGCGTTGATTCCGCCCGTGAACTGACGGTGGGCAATATCGAGGGACGCACCATTCAGGAAATCTGGAACGGGCCGGAGTATCAAAAACTGCGCGAACTTCACGCAACCGGCCGGATCGACGAAATCCCCGCCTGCGCGAATTGTCACCTGGCCAAATTGGATTAGAAAATTCGTGAATTCGATGCAAAATAAAAGCCGCTCAATCGAGCGGCTTTTTTCATGTTGTTATTGCTAGAATATATGCTATTTTTATCCAAGTGCCGATAGAAGTGCATCAACCGCATGCTCTACATCGCGTGCTTTTCTTCTTGCTCCATCAAAAATTTCTTTTAAGGATGATTTGTATTTAGATTGATATTCTTTTAATTCTTCTTCATCAATAACATCAATTACATTTCCCTCATGGTCTGATATTTTTAATATATAAAAGTAGACATTAACTATATCGATATTATCGGGTTCTGTTTCTTTTGTTTTACGCTTTTCTTCAATTGTAATTGCATAAGAAGGAAACGCAGTTATATAAAGAAATGGGTTCGCAGTTGTTTCCCATCCTAGATTGCCATTGACCGTTTTTGCATGTAGTTTTTTTATAAGTTCAATGTGTTTATCCGGTATCATCTAAATTCACCTTGTTTTTGGTAATTGTGTAAGCATCTCATTTAATTTGTCCAACGCTATAGACAAAACCCTATTAAATAAAGGAATATCAACTTGTTTTTTACTGCTCTCTATCAGTTGTTCAATTTGGTCCTCGATAATAGAAATCTGTCTAAGAATTTTTGTTAAAACTGCCTTGTGTTCTTTACTCAAATCTGGATTTTCTGATTGTACCGTTACCAACGCTTTCTTTAGCGCCGTGTAACGGTCTGGTAAAATTGACCAAGCTTTTTCTCTGTGTAAACGCCGTACTTCTTCAAGTACCTGTATCGCAGTCGAAACATCAACAATCGTCTTGGATTGCTGAATTTCATTGACTGCTTCTCTCGCAGCGTCTTTTGCGGCTTTGGCGTAAATGAGCGTCCAAATAAAACCGCATACTGTTATTATAACACCAATTATACTGGCTGCGGCGCCAAGTTCAGAGTTTGTGATGAACAGATAAATGGTGTTTATGTCCATTTTTACGTCTTTTTCACGGTGGCGGATTTTCGCCTCATCTGGTCGACATAGACGGCGATGATGATAATCAGGCCGATGACGATGCGCTGCATGTAGGGCGACACGCCAACCAGGTTGCAGCCGTTGCGCAGAAATTTGATGATAAATGCGCCGATGACGGCGCCAAGCACCGTCCCCTCGCCGCCCATCAGGCTGCCGCCGCCGATGACGACTGCCGCAATGACTTCCAGTTCCATCGCGATGGCTTCGCCGGGCTGACCGGAATTCAGCCGCGAGGCGTGCAGGATGCCCGCGATGCCCGCCGTCAATCCGCCGATCATGTAGACGTATAATTTGACCCGCTCGACGTTGACGCCGCATAAGCGGGCGGTGTTTTCATTGGAGCCGACCGCGTAAACTTGCATGCCGAACACGGTTTTACGCAAGATGAATGTGCCGATGAATCCAACGGCGATCAACACAAAAAGCGAATAGGGAATAATGATCAATTCGCGGCCTGTGTCGAACGTGAATCCGGTGTTGTTGAGTTGGCGGAACGCACTGGGCAGACCGGTGACGGGGACGCCGTTGGCCCATTGCAGGGCCAGGCCGCGCACGATTTCCATCATGCCGAGAGTAACGATAAACGGCGGCAGTTTGCCCAGATTGATTACGCTGCCGTTGACGAGCCCTACGACCGCCCCGGTCGCGATGCCAACGAAAAGGCCTGCCGTCATAGCGATGGCGATGTTGCTGCCGTCTTCATTCAATATCGCCATGATGGTCCAGGTCGCCATAACGCCTGCCAGCGCAACCAGCGAGCCGACCGACAAGTCGATGCCGGCGCTGACGATGATGAAAGTCATGCCGACCGCGCCGATGGCGATAACGACGGTCTGACCGATTACCTGAGAGACATTGCCCGGCGTCAGGAATTTCATGTTGGCGAATCCTGAAACATAAAAAATGTCGATCAGCGTGAATATGGTCAGGATCACGATCAGCGGGATCAGCGATTTGAGGATTTTCAGACAATAATTTTTGTATCCCGAAGAGGACGGTTTTTGCATGGACGTTGTATGGTTCGCTGCCAAGATACTTTCTCCTTGATTCGTCTCAATTGCACGCAGCCGCAGCGGCTTCGTCGCTGAGCCCTGTCGCTAACGCCATGATCTTGTCGGCGTTGATTTGGTTGATCGGGTATTTCTTGCTTAAGGCGCCGCAGTGCATGACGTACACCGAGTCGCACATGCCGAGCAGTTCGGGCAGGTAACTCGAGACCATGACGAGGCCTTTGCCGTCGACGGCGAGTTGGTCGATAACTTTATAAATTTCTGCTTTGGAGCCGACGTCGATGCCGCGGGTCGGTTCATCTAATAACAATACTTGAGCGTCTGCGCCCAACAGGCGCGCCAGCGCGACTTTCTGCTGGTTGCCGCCTGATAATTGGTTGATCTTCTGTTCGGGCGATTCGGCTTTGACGTTCATCTGTTTCATCAGCGCGATAGAAAATTCATGCAATTGAGAAAACGAGACGATGCCGTTGCGGCTGATTTTTTGCGGCGCTGGCAAGGCCAGATTGACGCCGATGGAGAGGTCTTGCGCCAAGCCTTCGCCCGCGCGGTCTTCGGAAAGCAGACCGACGCCGCATTTCATCAAACTTCGGGGATTCGCCTTCAAAACCGCTGCGCCGTTGATTGTCAACGCATCCATCTGGTGTTGGTCTAATCCAAACAGGGCGCGCATCATTTCCGTGCGGCCTGCGCCGACCAGCCCCGCGACGCCGACGATTTCTCCCGCGCGTACATCCAGCGAAACATTGTTGGTTCCATTGGGGCTGGAAAGGCCGCTAACCGAGAGCAAGTTGCCGCTCGGCGTCCGTTGATGTTTGGGGTAGAGGTCTTCAATCTTGCGGCCCACCATCATCTGGATAATCCATTCGGGCGAGGCTTCGCTCATGGGCTGTAAACCAACGCCTTCACCGTCGCGCATGACAGACACCACGTCGCCGATCTCGTTAAATTCTTCCAGGTAGTGAGAAATATAAATCACGCCGACGCCTTCGCGCTGTAGTGCGCGGATCATCTCAAAGAGTTTGACGGTTTCATTTTTTGATAAGGCGGCGGTGGGTTCATCCATGATGATGAGCGGCGCTTTGACGCTGAGCGCGCGCGCAATTTCCACCATTTGCCGTTGCGATACGCCCAGGCGCCCAACGGGGATGTCTGGGTCAATGTCGATGTCGAAGCGCTGAAACAAGGCGCGGGTTTCGCTGCGCTGACGGGCGAAGTCCATGCCGAATGCATTTTTACATTCATGTCCAAGAAAGATGTTTGCATGAACGGGAAGGTTCAGCGCCAGGTTGAATTCCTGATAGATCATGGCGATGCCCTTCATCAACGCTTCTTTGGGGTGATGGGCTCGAAAGGGCTGGCCTTGAAAGAGAATTTCGCCCTGGTCGGGTTGATGGACGCCGGTGAGAACTTTCATCAGCGTGCTTTTGCCTGCGCCGTTTTCGCCCGCCAGAATCATCACTTGTCCGGCTTCGACTTCGAGGTCAACGCCGCGCAATGCGCGCGTCGCGCCAAAGGTTTTATGGATGTTGCGCATTTGCAACAGGGGAGGCATGTCGAACGTCCTTTTTAGTTATTGGAGTTTAGAATGGAAAGGTCGGGATCCAGCAAGGCTTGAATCGCATCGTCATTCATATTCTCTTTGGTTGCTATCGTAACGCCAGTGTCAATTCGTTTTGGGACTTCTTCACCGTTGAATTGGGCCATTAAAGTTATGACGGATTGGCGCCCCATGAAAAATGGATTTTGCAGCGCCAGCGCATGGACTTCATCTTTCTTCATCGCTTCGACCAATTCACTCGATGCATCAAAACCAATCAAAATAATTTCCCCGGCTTTTTGGCGCGCTTGCACTGCGAGCAGAGCGCCGTAGATGCTGGGTTCGTTCGGGCCGAAGATTGCGTTAACGTCGGGATGCGCGGTCAGCATATCTTCGGTCACGGCGCGTGACTTCTCGCGGTCGTTGTAGCCGATCTGCTTGTCGATGATCTGGATATTCGGGTATTCTTTGGCGAGGGTTTCTTCAAAGCCGCGTTCGCGTTCGGTGTTGGATTCACTGCCGGGTTGCGCGCCGATGATGATACAGGTTCCTTGATTGCCCAACCGCCGGGCGGCTTCGTGCGCCGCATTCACCCCGCCGATGTAATTGTCGGTCGCAATGAAGGAGACGTATTGGTCGCTGTTGACGCCGGAGTCAAAAACCACGCAGGGGATGTTCGCCAAGGCGGCGCGTTCGACGACGGAAACCAGCGCGTTTGAATCCTGCGGCGCCAGCGCAATTCCATCCACGCGCAAGGTGATGAAATCTTCGACGATGGAAATTTGCTGGTCTTTCATCGTCTCATCGGGCGGGCCCATCCAAAGAATATCCACGTCGAGTTCTTGCGCAGCGGTCAATGCGCCCGCATACACCGCCTGCCAGTAAACGTGCGCGGTGCTTTTGGGGACAACGGCGATGACCTTGCGTCCATCCGACTGGCCCAATTGGTTTGAACAGCCATAGGTGAGCATCACAGTCAGCGCCGTTGCGCAAACGCAGATATGTCGTAGCCAAAAAGAAAACTTCATCATTCACTCAATATGGAAAGGTCCGGTTTGAGCAGCAATTTGTTGTCAGGATCGTTCATGTTGTCGGGCGTAATCAGATAAACGCCGGTATCAATGCGCTTATCGACCTCTTCGCCGTTCAGGTGCTGAACAACGGCTTTAACGCCCTGATAGCCCATGTTAAACGGGTTCTGTAAAATCAGCGCCTGTATTTCTTTCTTTTGCAACGCATCAATTAACTCATCGGACGAATCAAAACCCACGAACACTTTTTTGCCCGCCAGTTGACGCGCCTGCAACGCCAGTAAGGCGCCGAAGGTGCTGGATTCATTGGGGCCGTAGATCGCGTCTACGTCGGGATGCGCGGTCAGCATGTCTTCGGTCACGGCGCGGGATTTTTCGCGGTCGCTATAGCCGTATTGCGCGTCGATGATTTTGATGTCGGGATAATTTTCCGCCAGCGTATCTTCAAAGCCTTTTTCGCGCTGGTTAGTGGATTCGCTGCCGGGATCGACGCGCACGATGATGCAGGTGCCTTTGTTGTTTAACAAACGCGCCATTTCATGCGCCGCCTTCACGCCGCCCGAGTAGTTGTCCGTCGCGACGAAGGTCAAGTATTGTTCGGTATTGATGCCCGAGTCAAAAATCGCGCAGGGGATTTTCGCCAGCGCGACTTTTTCAACCACGGGGACTAAGGCGTCCTGGCTTTGCGGCGCCAGCACCATTCCATCCACGCGCTTGGTGATGAAATCTTCGACGATGGAAATCTGTTGTTCTTTCATGGTTTCTGATTGCGGGCCCATCCATGAAATTTCCACGTCAAATTCTTTCGCCGCCGTCAATGCGCCTGCATAGACCGATTGCCAGAAAATATGCGCCGTCCCCTTTGGGATGACCGCAATGGTTATCTTGCCGTCGCTTTGTACGTCCGCGCTTTGCGGCCCGCAGGCTGCAAAAAAGATAGAACCGATTATTGCGATACTGGCAAACAGAATAAGGGTAGATGCAGAAAATTTCTTCATTTCAATCACCTCGTAGGGGTGAGACAATGCTCCCCGAATGGTTGTTGGGATTGCCAAAATTCTGTTCAGTTTCAATAGGGCGAAAATCACGTTTTCTGTGTGATTATAACCCGAACAGAAAAATTGCAACCGCACATCTTCGCGTAAAAAAAGTATGGCAATGAATAGGGAAAGCCTACATCCAATATGCGTTCCCATACTACGCACTGCCCATTCTACGGCATCGGCGCCCTCAAAAAAAGCGCTTCGGACGGAGTTATGGCGTTGTTTGTTGGATTTTAATGGGGACGAGGGTGGTCTCGCCGGAAACAACGGCGGCGTAGCGTAAATACGCATTGCGGTTGGTGCGGTCGATGATGCGGATTTCATAACCGCCTTGGCGAATGACGGGGATGTCGGCGTCTTTAATGGCGCCGTTGAAGCGGATCAACGAATCAATCGGCTGGGAGAGTTCAATCTTCGCGGCGCCCATGGCGCGGCGTCCAAAGCGCGCTTCTTCTGCAATCTGGGCATAAACGATTAGAAACGAGGCTGCGATGGGGATCGCCAGCGCCCAGCGCCGAAAGGATGTTTTTAAGAAATCGGGTAAATACGTTAGGACGAGCAACAGGCACGGCGCTGCTTCAAACGAGAACAAGTCCCAGTCTTGTTCGACGCCTAAATTCGGGTGCCAGACTAAAGCCAACAGAGTGAAGCACAATGCGCTCACTAACAGAAATACGCGGTCTTTGCGCAATATTGTTTGGCGCCCAAAAAGAGTAATGGACAACAAGATAACCGGCCAGAATATCCATGAACGCATGGTCCACGCGTAGAGGATGTCAACCAAATGCCCCCATTCGAACATCCCATAAAAGCGAACGCCGGTAGGGTCGGGGAATAGGGGGACGAAGTTTGTATCCGGCGAGAGGCCTTTGATTTCAATCCCAAGCATGAAAGAAAATTCGCGAAACAGATAGGCGGCGAGACAAGGCGATAAGCCAATCGCAAGGCCTTTGTAATCGCTCATGCGTTTTTTGAGAATCGGCAATAGCAAGACTGCAGGCGCAGCGAATAAAATTCCCAGGTGCATCCACAAACCCAACGAATAGGCCAAACCTGCTTGCGTACTGCTTGCTTGGTTATTGAGATAGCGGACGCCGTACAGGCCGAATAGGAACAGCGTCGCGATGAACATCGTATAGTATTCGGTGTGGCCGCAACTTAAAATCAAAAATCCCGATGAAAAGAAAAGCGCGAGGCTCCACAGCGGGTCGCAGCCGCAACACTCGCGGTTGAAAATAAGCACGGCCCAAACCGCTGCGGCGCCCGCCAGGCAGGAAATCAGGTTCATCACGCTGAGCGAATTCCAACCCAGCGGAGTGAGTAATTGATAGACTGCCTGCAAGGTGGCATGAGACAAGAGTTCCGATTGTACCATCCAGATGTCGTCTTCGAGAAAGCGCGATAATTGGTTGCCGTCGCCGGAGAACACTTGCGAGCGGTGCAGCCAGAAAAACGCGAATGCGAGCGCCGCCGCGATGATTGGATAGCGGTCAAACAAACGGCCCGTGGATGACCACGGGCCGTTGAACGATGCTGTTTGCGTTGAGGCGTTGTTGGTCATGATGTTTAGGTTACATCATTCCAGGCATTCCGCCCATACCGGGCATTCCGCCGCCCATGCCGCCCATACCGCCGGGCATTCCGCCCCCGCCGCCGCCAGGAGGCATTGCGGGTTCGGGTTCGGGAATCTCATACACAATTGATTCTGTGGTGAGCAGCAGTCCGGCGATACTGGACGCGTTTTGCAACGCGGTGCGAGTGACCTTGGCGGGATCAATGACGCCCGCTTTGATCAGGTCTTCCATTTTGCCGGTTTGCGCGTTGTAGCCGACGTTGGCTTTTTCTTTTTCGATTTGTTGAATGATTACGGCGCCGTCTACGCCAGCATTGGCGGCGATTTGTTTGGCGGGACCGATCAAGGCTTTTTTCAAGATCGAAGCGCCGACTTTTTCGTCGCCTTCGAGTTTCATTTTGTCGATGACTGCCGCTGCGCGTACCAGCGCAACGCCGCCGCCGGGCACGATGCCTTCTTCGATGGCGGCGCGGGTGGAGTGGAGCGCATCTTCGACGCGGGCTTTCTTTTCTTTCATTTCCGCTTCGGTGGCTGCGCCGACGCGAATCACCGCGATGCCGCCCGCGAGTTTGGCGAGCCGCTCTTGGTATTTTTCGCGATCATAATCAGATGTCGTTTCGACGATCATCTGACGCAGTTGGTCCATGCGGTTTTTGATGTCGGCTTTCTTGCCGCCGCCTTCGATGATGGTGGTTGAATCTTTATCAATGATAACGCGCTTGGCGGTTCCCAAGTCATTTAGGGTGACGTTATCGAGTTTGAGGCCCAACTCTTCAGCGATTAACTGGCCGCCGGTGAGAATGCCGATATCAATCAACATAGCTTTGCGGCGGTCGCCGAAGCCAGGCGCTTTGACAGCGGCGGCTTGCAACGTTCCGCGAATGCGGTTCACAACCAAGGTCGCCAAGGCTTCACCTTCGACGTCTTCGGCGATGATGAACAGCGGGCGGCCTGATTGGGCGACGTTCTCTAAAATGGGCAGCAATTCGTGCATGTTGGAGAGTTTCTTCTCGTACAGCAGAATCACGGGGTTCTCAAGGACGCATTCCATGCGTTCGGAATCGGTCACCAAGTAGGGGGAAAGGTAGCCGCGGTCGAATTGCATGCCTTCGACGATGTCGAGTTGCATTTCGAGGCTTTTGCCTTCTTCGACCGTGATAACGCCGTCTTGCCCGACGCGTTCCATCGCGTCCGCAATCAACTCGCCAATCGACAAATCGTTGTTAGCGGAAATTGACGCGACCTGGGCGACTTCGTCTTTGTCTTTCATGCGTTTGGCCATCGACAAGACTTTTTCGATGACGGCTTCGACGGCTTTGTCGATGCCGCGTTTGAGCGCCATGGGGTCGTGGCCCGCTGCGACCATCCGCAAGCCGTGGCGATAAATCGCTTCAGCCAGGACGGTTGCGGTGGTGGTCCCGTCACCGGCGATATCGCTGGTTTTGGAAGCCACTTCGCGAACCAAACGGGCGCCGATATTTTCAACGGGATCTAACAGTTCAATTTCTTTGGCGACGGTCACGCCGTCTTTTGTTACGGTCGGCGATCCAAATGATCTGTCGATCGCCACATTGCGGCCGCGCGGTCCCAAGGTTACTTTGACCGCTTTGGCCAGTTGTTCGATGCCGCGCAGCATTTTGACCCGCGCTTTTTCATCAAACACTAATTCTTTAGAAGCCATCTTCTCATCTCCTACTGCTAAAATGTGTTGATTGGATAAATTGCTAGCGATCAGGGTTCAATCGGCTGGACGCTTTGGTACGGCATCCATCCAGTGAACGCGGCGTCGCCGGGCAACCGGATTTGCACCCAGTCGTTTTGCCGCTGAACGATTCGTACTTTCGCGCCTTCATGCAGCGAAAAGGCCGTCGAGAAATCCGAACCGGGCGCCGTTTTGATTTCGACCGCCGAAGAGGTAACGATTCCTTCGTTCCATGTTTCAAAATCGTAGACTTTGGCGGCGGCGCACGAAACGAAAATTATAAAAGCAAGCCCCCCCAGCCAACAAGGGACGCGGAGCCATGCTTTTTGATTTGGCTGATTGAGCCAAAGTATGCCGGACAGGCTTAGAACCCATAACCAAAGCCCCGCGAGGGCGATCCAGGCCAATTCATTGGGGTTAAACGAGTCATAAATCCACAAAAATAAACCGAGCGTCCCGCTGTGTTTGGGCGGAGCGGCGATTTCGTCGACGATTTGGTTGCGGGCGTACGTCAGGTTGACCTCGAGGTCTTCAAAACGAGGCAGATAGCGCTTGGCGCGTTCATACCAGAGAATGGCGTCGCCCAATTGGCCTTGAAGGAAATAGGCGTTGCCTAAGTTGTAGAACAGGTAGCCGTTGGCGGCGCCGTGTTCATTTAGATATAGATAGCCCGCGATGGCTTTTTCGGTTTCATTGTTGCGATACAACTCATTCGCCTGGCTGAAAATGTCTGATGAACTCGCTTCGGGCGCATAGTCAGGCGGCAATGTAGTTTCCGCCATCGCCGAAAAGGCGCTGGTCAAGAATAAAGATAAAAAGAGAAAAAATCGAATCGGCGTCATTTATTTTAGTTTCATTAATGATTGAACAATTTGTTCCGTTTGTTCCAAGTCGTTTCGGGCGGAAGCGGCGTCTAATGAGCCTCCCGAAAAACGGGCGCCGTCAACGGTTTCTAAGATTGAAGCCGCGCGTTCTACAGAATCGCCGTCAACGCCTTTTTCGCGCAAGGTTTCTTTTAATTCGGTGATGGTCAATCCGGCTGCCGCCAGGTTCCAACAATGGTCGACGGTTTGGTTGATGGCCCGGCCGATGGCCGCGTACGTCTGTTGCAGATCGCCCGTCGCCAGCGCGTCTTGGGCTTCGGTCAAACACTTACGCGCTGCCCGCGGAGCCCGCAGCCGTTTGGCCGCATCGGGATTGGCGATCAGATAATCGCGCCGGGCTTTTGCGTAGAGCGCCGCGCCTAATAAGGCCAACGGAAGCAGCGCAAACAACCACACGATCAAACGCTGGTGCGCGCCCAGGTTGATTGATGCCAGCGCCAACAGCGATGTGTGAATGAACCGAAAATCATCGCCGATGCGGGTAGGGATGCGCCGGGGAGAGCCTGACGTATAGGCGCTTCGTGAGCCGCCCAGCGCGGCGCGTATGTTCAATTCAATCGGCGGCGTTTCGAGCGTGATGTATTTGACCGCTTGCGGATCGAAATAGGCGTAGCGTACCGGGCCGATTTCATTGGCATTGATGTCATGCGGAATCAACACGTGCGTGTATTCCACCCGACCACTGACGCCCTCTTTCGAGACGCTGATATCTTGCGAGGTGGTTGGGCCGAATTGATCGAAGTTTGTTAAATCCGGCAATTGCGGCGAGGGCGCATTGCGTAGATTGCCGACTCCTTCGAGCGAAATATTCAGTGTCACCGGATCGCCTTCGTCAAGTTCGATTTCATCCACTTTGCTACTCAATTGAAAGCGGCCGACTGCGCCTTGGAAATTTTCCGGCTTGCCTTCTTCTGGAAGCGGCTTCACGTTTAAGGTGACGGGGTTTGACGATTTTGAAAAGTTTTCCTGGCGCCGAAACACGCTGATGCCCGTCGAAACCGCGCGCCGCCCTTGGACTTCTAAGGGAGCAATTTCAATCTTGCCGGGTTTGAGTGGATAGAGAATGTAGCGGTTGATGGTGAATTTCGCGAAAATTTGGTTGTCAATTTTCACGTATTCTTTTTCAAGGTCGCGGCCAACGTCGTGCTTTTCCACCCAAAATGATTGAAACACGCCTTGTTTGTCAAGCACCTTATCAATTTGAATGTTGCGTTCGTATTCGCGGGGAACCAACAGGTAATAATCAAGAATGGTTTCTTCGCCGACGTAGGCGTCTTGTTTAGTGATTTGCCCCAGGTAATAAGGCCATTGTTGATTGTCAATCGTTGGAGATGGCTGTGGGCTTGGCGTTGGGGCCGACGCGTTTTCGTCGAGCACGGTCAGCGTGATGGGTTTGACGGCGACGAAGCCGGATTCTGTTTGGACGCGAATGTCTTTCAGAGAATATTGCCCCGCTGCGAGCGCGATGACGTCATATTCATGAATGACTGCGCGTTCGACCGAGGTGCGTCCATTGACCATCGACCAGTTGGTCTTGTTACTGTTTGATCGGTAGGAAAACGTCAGCCCGTTCAATTCGGGAATCACCGGCGTATTTAATGCGTCGTTCCCATCCGAGCGCACGGTGATTTGCATTCGGGTTGTTTCATTGATGCGCAGTACATTCTTAGAGAGCGTTGCTTCGATTGAGACTTTCGCATCGCTGGTCAATGCGACTGCGCAGAGAAAGAACCCCATCGCAAAAAGCGCGATCAAAAGCCGTTTATATGTAGCGCAATGCGAATGTGTTTGCATTGTTACCAATCTTTTTCTATGACGATGTTGGCTTGTACCGGTTGGCGTTTGATTTGTTTGCGCCGGTCTTTTTCGTCTTCTTCAAAATTCTTTAACAGTTGTTCCGCTTGTTCTTTGGTTAGTTTTTTCTCATCTTTTTGAGGGCTTTGTTGCTGATCGTTTTGGGCTTCTTGATCTTGTTTGTCGCTTTGTTCGTCTTGCTGTTCCTGATTTTGCTGGTCTTGTTGATCTTGGTCCTGATTTTCTTGTTGCTGCTCTTGCTGTTCCTGCTTTTCCTGGTCTTTTTGTTCTTGATCGCCCTTTTGCGGCTCTTGTTCCTGGTCTTGTTTTTCCTGGTCTTCGTTTTGTTCCTGGTTCTCTTGGTTTTGCTGCTGCTGTTGCTGCTGTTCTTCTAACTTGCGCTTGGCCAATTCAAGATTGTGTTTGGCGTCTTCATCGTCAGGCAAAACTTCAAGCGTCTTTTCATACGATTGAACGGCTTCCTGGTATTTCTCCATTTGAAATTGCGCGTTACCGATGGAGTAGTTCGCCCGCGCATTGATGGTTTCATCTTCAGCGCCCAGGGTTTGTTGATATTCGGTCATGGCTTCTTCGTACTTGCCCTGGCGATACCAGGCGTTGCCCATGTTGTAGTGCAACTCGCTTGATTCGGGTGCATACCGCGCCGCAAGGTCGGTATAGGCCTGGATGGCTTCCTGATATTTTCCCTGCTCATACAACTGGTTGGCTTTCAACACGCCGTCACGAATCGGGTTCAAAAACCCATAGTGCAGCGACGATGCAATGAGCAGGGCAAGGGCCGCCCGAAATAGATTTTGGTTCGTACGCATGGCGCGTTCTCCGTAATAATCGTTTACGACTTCTGGCGTTCCGGCGCGTCGCCGGGGTTAAACCCGCCGAGGGTGCGCCGCTTGGCGTTCTTTTTATCGGTTAATAACATTTCGACAATGAGCAGGAGCAACGCCGGAAATAGAAACATATAATAGCGCTCTTCAAATTGTGAAATAAACCGCGATTCCAAATAACGCTGCTGGCGTCGTTGTTCGATGTGCTCATAGATCGCATTCAATCCAAACTCAGACGAACGAACCGGGAAATATTCGCCGCCGGTGATACGGCAGATGGATTGCAGCGCCTCTTCGTTTAATTTGCTGTAAACCACATTGCCTTCGCTATCTTTAATATACTCTTGCAGATCGCCGGCGTCGTCGCGCTGGGGGATGGGGCCGCCGACGGCGTCGCCGATGCCGATGGCGTAGATCAACACGCCTTCTTCTTTGGCTTTCTCTGCGGTTTCTTTTGGGTCGCCAACGGTGTCTTCGCCGTCGGTAATCAAGATGATGACCCGCGATTCGCGTTCACCGGGCGGGAACGACGCCAGCGCTTTTTCAATCGCGCTGCCAATGGCGGTGCCGCCGGTGGGGATGGTGTTTTGGTTGACTTCGCTTAATAAGATTTTCGCCGCAGCGTAATCTAGCGTCAGCGGACATTGCGTAAATGCTTCGCCCGCGAAGGGGATCAGGCCGATGCGGTGGCCTTTCATTCGGTCAATGAGTTTAGCGATTTGTAGTTTGGCTTGATCCAGGCGGTTGGGTTTAATGTCTTCCGCCAACATGCTGCGCGAAACGTCCAGCGCGATGAAGATGTCGTTGCCTCGCGAGATCAGCGTCTGTTCTTTTGATCCCCACATCGGGCGCGCCAACGCCAGCAATGAAAACGCAAACACGCCAAACAGCAGCCACAAACGCGCTTTCTGTTTCTCGCGGCTGACCCCGGCGAGCAGGCGTTCGACCAGTTCCATTTCGCCGAAGCGTTTTAGCGCGGCGAGGCGCTTGTTCCACGCCCAGCGCAAAAAGAGCGCCAGCGGGAGCAAAAGCCAAAGTAGATTGAGCGATTGTGGTGAACCAAACTGCATCGTTTACGGCAACTTTCGATATCGGGTTTGCGACAGTACCACTTCGATCAGCAACAACGCCAACCCGGGGATTAAAAAATTGGGAAACAACTCGCGAAAGCGGCGGTGCGCTTCGGAGACGATTTCGGTTTTTTCTAACTGGTCGATTTCATCAAAAATTTCGTTGAAGCGTTTTGTATCGACCGCGCGAAAATACTTTCCATGGGTGAGGGAGGCGATCTTTTTCAGGCTCTCTTCGTCGATGCGCTCCGCTTCGGGGTAGGGGCGCAGTTGGCGGCCCAAAATGGTTTCAACCATGACGTAGGGCGTCCCCAACCCGCCGACGCCGATAGTATAGATTTTCACGCCCAGCGATTGGGCGAGTTCGGCAGCGGTGAAGGGGTCGATTTGGCCATCGTTGTTGGCGCCGTCGGTGATGAGTACGATCACTTTGCTTTTGGCTTCGCTGTAGCGCAGGCGGTTTAATGACGACGCCAGTGCGTTGCCGACGGCGGTGCTGTTCTCAGGAACCATCCCGATGAAAATCTGGTCGATGAAATTATTGACGATGGCGTAGTCAATCGTCAGCGGGCATTGCAGGAACGCGTCGGTGGCGAATACCGTCATGCCGATGCGGTCATTTTGTCTGCCTTCGACGAAAGCCTTCACGGCGTCCTGGGTAACCTGCATTCGCGTCCGGCGGTTTTGCACGTCGAGGTCGATCAGGTTCATGCTGCCTGAGATGTCGAGCGTCATCATAATATCGACGCCTTCGCTATAAACCTGGCTGGTGACCAGTTCTCGCTGAGGGCGCGCAAGCGCGAAGATAAACAGCACCAGCGCCGCGAGGCGAAGCCCGAACAAACCGCGCCGCGCCCACAATAATCTGGAGCCTTTGTTTGAGGAGCGGCCCATTGCGCTTTTCACGCGGCGGATGTCTGAATAGACCAACGGCGCCGCGCCCGCGCCTTTCATGTAGCGCAGCAGCAACAATGGAACAATAAATAAAAGCAGGAGAATTCCTGCAAAAGCAAATCGCATTTCGTTTAACTCGTTAGATCAGCGCTATCGGCGACGGCGCTGGTTTCTTTTTGTGTTTTTATGACTAACTGTTTGGCGATCTCGACCAGGTTCTGCATGGCCTCGCCCGCGAGTTCGTGTTTGGCGAATTTAATCAAATCGCATTCTTCAAAAAAATCGCGAAACGCCTTGTGCGTATCGAACGGCGTTTGAAGGCTTTTTAACGCGGCGATGATTTCTTCTGTGGTGTAGTCCATCGCCAGAATGCGATAGCGGTCATAAAGATACACGCGGACAATTTCGCTGACGCGTATGGTCAGTTCTTCCAGTCGGCGTTCACGGAACAAGGCTTCATCCGCGCGAACCGCCTGCAGCGCTTCCAACGCTTTGACGTGCGCGGGAACGGGCGGGGGCGGCGCAAGTTCCGGTTCCGTTTTTCGTCGCCATAAGTAGTAGGCGGCGATCAAGGCGGCGAGAAGCGCTATCACAACCAATACGACAACCCAAGCGTAACTTGTGCCTTCTAATTCCATCGGCGGTTTGATGTCGCGCAATTCGTCGTCCGCTGCGGCGCCTTCGATTCCGATGGGATATGGCTCGGTCGCGAGCGTCTCTGTTTGCCCATTAGAAATTTGATACGCAAACGGGACCGAAGGTATTTGCTGGACGCCGGGTTCATTGATAGCAAGCGTGAATGTGTATTCGTCATACATCAGGCCGCTGTGCGTTGCGGGATCAACCGGCTTTGGTTCATCAGCGCTGTAATCTAAGTGTTCGAGTTTGGAGGCGTCTTGAATGACGAACGGCGCCAAGTCAATCGGGAGAGCCTGCGGCTTGATTGAGATGCTGGAGTTATAAATGACTTTGACGGAAAACTGGAACGGTTGTCCCGCCGCGACCGTTTCCGGTTGCGTCGATAACTCGAAGCGGGGCAGGGCGCCTTGGTTGGATGCATCTTGCGCCTGCGCAAACAGACACGCCAATACGAGAAGGCTATAGATTGAAAAAACGTACAATCGTTTCATAGGTTCGTGTGATGACTCGTTTTTGCTTATCAGTATCGTCTCGCCCGTTTTTGGAAAAAATGAATCAACGGGTCCACATAGGGCTTGTCGGTTCGGATGGGAACGTGGTCGACATTCAACCGTTTAAATTCTTGCGACAAGCGTTCGATATCGCGATTAGCTTCGTCGGTAAACAATGAACGCATCTTCGCGTCATAGGTATCAATGACGATGACCTCGCCAGTTTCCGCGTCTTCGAGTTCGAGCAGCCCGATGGGCGGCATGTCAACTTCGCGCGGGTCGGTGATGCTGATGGTGACGAGATCGTGCTTTTTGTTGGTGACGCGTAATGCGTCCTGATAGCGCTCGCTCATAAAGTCAGAAATCAAAAATACCACGCTTTTATGGGTGGTGAGCCGTCCCATAAAATCGAGCGCATTTTGAATATTGGTGGCGCCGCCCTTGGGTTCAAACAACAACAGTTCGCGAATCAGGCGCAACACATGCTTTTTGCCCTTCTTGGGCGGGATGAAGGTTTCGACTTCATCCGTGAAGAGAATCAAACCGACGCGGTCGTTATTTTTAATTGCCGAAAACGCCAGCACGGCGGAGAGTTCAGCCGCCAGTTCGGCTTTTTGTTTTTCTGTGGTTCCAAACAAACTTGAAGACGACGCATCGACCACCATCATCACGGTCAGCTCGCGCTCTTCGCGATAGCGTTTCACAAACGGCTCGCCCATGCGCGCGGTGACGTTCCAGTCGATGGTGCGGATGTCGTCGCCGTGTTGATACTCGCGCACTTCCTCAAACTCGACGCCCTGGCCTTTGAAGACGGAATGATATTCGCCCGCCAGCACGTCGTTGACCATGCGGTTGGTGCGGATTTCAATGCGCCGGATTTTTTTGATTAACTCGCGCGGGATCATGGACGGCCCTCCCGCAATTGGCGCATCTGGGTTTGCATATCTTGAATGACGCGCTGCGCCTCCGCCATTTGTTTTTTGAGAACTTGGTTTTGTTGCGCGTATTGCTGCGCCTGTTGCAGCGCTTGGCGCGTTTCGCGCTGTTTTTGAAACGTGCTTTTGAATATCGGATCAAACACGGCGTCGCGGTCGCGGCGATAGCGCCGCTTGACGGTGCGGTCGTTAGCTTTGTACGACTCTTGTTCAAGGATATTGCTATTGTCGTCGCGGCGGCGATATTCGCCAGTGACTTTGCTAACGTGTTGAAAGTTAAACTTGCGCGACAGGCGAATTAGAAATTCCCAGTCTTCATACACGGTCAGTGATTCATCGAAAGGCCCGACCGCGTCGAAGCAGTCCTTGCGCACCAGCCAGCAATTGATCGGAACGTAATTCGCCAGCAAAAAATTGTCTTTCTCAAAATCAAAGGAGTAGATTAATTGTTCTTGAACGCGCTTCCATTCGTGGGTGTGCGGGTCTTGTTGGAAAGTCACGTTGAGCACGTCGGAATAAACCATCGGCAACTGTTGTGGACGCGCGGCGTCGGCGAGAGTTTGCAGAAAATGCGGCAGCACGCCGTCGTCGTCATCAACGAAACTAACGTACTCGCCGTTCGCCGCGTTGACGCCGATGTTCAAGTTGGCGGTACGCCCCCGGTTGACCGGGTTGCACATATAGTGGTGCGCAACGCCCGCGAGTTCGTCCTCGACGATTTCGCGCACGTCCTCGCCCGCATCGTTGACCACCACGACCTCGAACGAATCAAAGGTTTGCGCGGCCAGCGTCTGCAAGCATTCGCGCAACCGGTCCGGCCGGTTGTAGGTTCGGACTATGGTTGATATGAACGGCTTGGTCATGACAACCCCTGTTTGATTTATGGAACTTCAACCTGATCGAACACGCGTTGAATCACCTGTTCGGGCGTCATTTCTTCGGCCTCGGCTTCATAACTCAAAATGACGCGATGGCGCAATACGTCCATCCCGATCGATTTGACGTCTTCCGGCGTGACGTAGCCGCGTCCCCGTAAGAAGGCGTGGGCTTTGGCGGCGACGGTGAGGAAGATGGTCGCGCGCGGCGAAGCGCCGAATTCAATCAAGTCATGAATGTCGATGTTATAAGTTTTCGGTTCGCGAGTGGCGAACACCAAATCAACAATGTAATCGCGTACCTTGCCGTCGACGTAAACGCTTTTGACGGCTTGCTGCGCTTTGAGAATGGTTTCTGGATCAACCACGATTTGCGGCGTATGGATCTCTTCGCCGGTCATGCGGTCGAGAATGATGCGTTCTTCGGCTTTGCTGGGGTAGCCCACTTTGAGTTTCAACATAAAGCGGTCGATTTGCGCTTCGGGCAGGGGATAGGTGCCTTCCTGCTCGATGGGGTTCTGTGTTGCCAGCACCAGAAACGGCGCCGCCATCGGATAGGTTTCCGCGCCAATGGTGACTTGTTTTTCCTGCATACATTCGAGCAGAGCGCTTTGCACTTTCGCGGGTGCGCGGTTGATTTCGTCGGCGAGGATAATCTGTGAAAAGATCGGCCCTTTTTTGGGGACGAACTCGCCGGTCTGTTGGTTGTAAATCATGGTGCCGACCAAGTCGGCGGGCAGCAAGTCGGGCGTGAATTGGATTCGTTGAAACGATGCGCGGATGGTTTTGGATAACGTCGAAACCGTTAGCGTCTTGGCGAGACCGGGGACGCCTTCCAACAGCACATGGCCGCCGGTCAACATGCCGATCAACAGGCGTTCGACCATATATTGTTGGCCAACAATAACTTTCTCAATCTGGTCAAGCAGGGGCCGGATAAACGCGCTCTCTTGTTGGATGCGTTCAGAGATGGCGCGGATATCGGCGCTGGAAGTATTTGCAGCGTCCACGGACAATGCCTCCTTCTACAAATTCTTATGAAGCGTATTGGATGAATACCGCCGGTGAGTCAGCAGCGCTCACTATAGCAACGCTTTGCCGTCTCGCCAATTTCCAGGCGGCGCGACTAATTTATTTTGATGATCCATCTTCATGCAATGAATTGAATCTCTGTATTGTGTACGATCATTTCATATAACAGTAACGCTTATTCACGGCTTTCAGACAACTTGTTTTCAATCCATTCGACTTCTTTGTTATAAGGCTGATAAAGCGAACGGATTGACAATAAACTTCCACGAAATTGTTGTAAATCTTTGTTTATATTTTGCGAGTAAGAACCAACAAAATTTTTCGCATTGAGAACGGCCTTACGTGAATAGGGGTTGCCCGGGTAATAGTTGCGAATGGCGCGATTGTAGTAGTCAAATGCAAGCGCAAACTGTTTTTGCTCGACCGCGTGTTGCGCATCAGACAAATGATGAGACGCCAACCAGGTCAAGCGGGTTCCAAGCGCCAAAACGAAAACGACGCTAAGGAGTAGCGCCGTTATTGTTGACCGAATCATTGTCTCGCGTGATGGAGCGCGTTCCATAAGTTTCTTGATTTACGCAGCCGCTGTTTTCTTTGAGTCTTTCTTGTCGCCGGAGGAACTGTCTTTCTTGCTGTCCGGTTTTGTTTCAGACTTGCTCTCGCTTGCGCTGGCGCTTTCATTTTTGCTCTTGGGTTGTTCTTTGCGCTTATAGTCGGTTTCGTAAAACCCGGACCCTTTGAAGATGATGCCTGCGCCGCCGCCAATCAGTCGGCGTACTTTTTTTGATTTACACTCTGGACATTTGTCGAGTGGATCGTCCTTCATGGATTGAAACAATTCAAATTCATGATTGCATTTGTCGCAGACATAATCATACGTGGGCATGGCGTTTTCCTTCCAAACAAATAACGGCCAGCAGGTTGTGCTGACCGTTGTAGGGTAGCGTGTTATTTATCTACGGTAAATTCCGCGTCAACAACATCGTCTTTATTGACGGACGAACTTTCAGAAGCGCTTTCTTCGTCCGGCGTTTCGGCGTCAGGCTCTGCGCCCGTCGCTCCAGCGCCCGCCGCGCCTGCGGCTTCTTGCTGTTTGGCGACTTCTTCATAAATCTTCTGGCCTAAGGTTTGGGCCGTTTGCTCAAGTGCTTCTTTCTTTTGCTTGACATCGTCAATCGAGCCTGACTCCAAAGCGGTTTTCAATTCTTGGATGCCGTCTTCGATTTTGGCCTTGTCGGCGTCTTCGATTTTGTCGCCGTATTCTTTCAGCGATTTTTCTGTCGAATAAACCAGGTTGTCGGCTTCGTTGCGCACGGTGGCTTCTTCTTTTTTCTTTTGATCTTCGTCCGCGTGCAGTTCCGCGTCTTTCACCATCTTTTCAATTTCATCTTCCGACAAGCCGCTGGATTGCTCAATGCGAATTTTCTGCTCTTTGCCGGTGCCTAAATCTTTGGCGGAGACATGCAGAATGCCGTTGGCGTCGATGTCGAACGCGACCTCAATTTGAGGCAGCCCGCGCGGGGCGGGGGGAAGCCCAACCAGATCGAAGCGTCCGATGCTTTTGTTTTGCGAAGCGATTTCACGTTCGCCCTGCAAGACCTGGATCGACACGGCGGGCTGATTGTCAGACGCCGTTGAAAACACCTGGCTCTTACGGCATGGGATCGTTGTGTTGCGCTCAATCAAACGAGTGAACACGTCGCCCAAGGTTTCGATGCCGAGCGAGAGCGGCGTCACGTCAAGCAGCAGGACGTCTTTGACTTCTTTGTTCAACACGCCGCCCTGAATGGCCGCGCCGACGGCGACGACTTCATCCGGGTTCACGCCTCGGTTCGGTTCGCGTTCAAACAACTGTTTAACGATCTTTTGAACATACGGGATGCGCGTCGAGCCGCCGACGAGAATCACTTCGTCAATTTCAGACGCTGACAAGCCCGCGTCTTTGATGGCCTTTTTGCATGGCTCGATGGTGCGGTCGATCAATGGCCCCGCGATTTGCTCAAACTTGGAGCGCGACAATTTCATCTGCAAGTGTTTCGGGCCGGTGGCGTCGGCGGTGATGAATGGAATGTCGATGGAGGTTTCCATCGAACTCGACAATTCACACTTGGCCTTTTCTGCGGCGTCTTTCAAGCGTTGCAGCGCCATCGGGTCCTTGCGGACGTCGATGCCGGATTCTTTTTGGAAGTTATCGGCAATATGGTCGATGAGGACATGGTCAATATCGTCGCCGCCCAAGTGGGTATCGCCGTTGGTCGACTTCACTTCAAATACGCCGTCGCCCAGTTCGAGGATGGAGACATCGAACGTGCCGCCGCCGAAATCATACACGGCGATCTTTTGGTCGGTCTTTTTGTCCATACCGTATGCGAGCGCCGCTGCGGTCGGTTCGTTAATGATGCGCAATACTTCGAGACCGGCGATTTTGCCTGCGTCCTTGGTGGACTGGCGCTGGCTGTCGTCAAAATAGGCCGGGACGGTGATGACGGCTTGGGTGACTTCATGGCCCAGGTAGTCTTCCGCTGTTTGTTTCATCTTCTGCAAGACGCGGGCGGAAATTTCTTCGGGCTTATAAGTCTTGCCGTCAATTTCAAATGCGGCGGAGCCGTCGGAGGCTCTAGCGATTTTATAGGGGATGCGCTCTTTTTCGGCGCCGAGTTCTTCAAACTTGCGCCCGATAAAACGCTTCGACGAAAACACCGTTCGCGTTGGATTCGTAATCGCTTGGCGCTTGGCGACCTGGCCGACCAGGCGTTCACCGCTGTCGGTGAATGCGACGACTGAAGGCGTTGTACGACCACCTTCCGCGTTTGTAATGACGGCTGGCTCGCCGCCTTCGATCACGGCGACAACGGAGTTCGTTGTTCCTAAATCAATTCCGATGACCTTTCCCATGACGTTTGCTCCTTTATCTCTAAGATTCGTTAGTTTCTGTCTGATCGGATGGTGTGCTGGCAGCCTGTGCGACTTGTACTTTTGCGGCGCGTAAAACACGCTCTTTTAACAGATAACCGGGCATAAACTCACTGACGATTTGCCCGGGTTGGTGTTCTTCGCTTTCGATTAGCATCATGGCTTCGTGAACGCTAGGGTCGAACATCTCGCCCTGGGTGTTGATGCGCTCAAGGCCATATTCCGAAAGAATCGTCATCATCTGCTGCTGGATCATCTTCACGCCGTCGCGAAATGACTCGTGGTTGTCCTCATTCGAGTCGGTGTTGAGTGCGCGGTCGAGGTTGTCGATCACGTCCAACAGGCGTCCCATGAATTCTTGCAGCAAAAATTCACGCATTTCAGAGCGTTCGCGAATCGTACGTTTGCGGAAATTATCAAATTCCGCCTGTAATCGCTGCAAATCGTGAAGGTATTCATCACGCTGCTTGCAGACCGCCTCAAACTCAGTCTCAGCGCTAGGTTCGGCCTGGCCTTCAGCGGTTTCAGCCTCTTCGAGCGTTTCGTCTACGGAGTCGTTTTCTTCAACCACTGAAGAAGCGGCATCCTGGTTGCTGACGCTTTCATCTGTTGGATTTTCAAACTCTTGTGTTGTGTTTTCTCTTTCGTTCATGCTTGCTATTAATCTCAGTGTTTTTAGTTTTTTTTGACTTAACGCTATTCCTAAATGCAATAAACATTCCATGAGAGTTGTTGGTTTATAAGTTATTATAAATAAGCAGTTTATTTTGGTTTGCGCGAGGCGCTTTCATCGAAGAAATCGTTGTTAAAGCGGGCCAGAATGGCGCGATTCACCAAGGTATCTAGAGCGGGTGTGCCAAAATAGCTAGTCATTGAAATTTCTTCGGCACGACGGGCATGGAATATATTAAAGATGGTAGCGGGTTTATATTCCATGATGTCGATAGAAATATATACTTATCCACAGAACATTACATCTAGAAGAATATTACATGGATAATGATTGATTCGATCTATTTTATCTGTTTGTTTTTATAGAACTTGCAGAAATATTAGCAATATGTAAGGCTGTGGAGAACTTGTGAGTCATTTGCCCCATTTTGTGGATTTCTTGTAAAAACTGTGGAAAACCAGTGGATGGTTATAGTTTAACGCTTTGTAGATAACCTGTGATGGCGCGGTCATATTGATGGGTGTGCATGAATGCCTTTGCCGCGAGTCTCTTGCGCGTCTCAAGGGTGACGCCGTTGTGTTTTCTGATCTCTTCAACGACTACGTTGTAGTCATCCGGCTCGGTGATGACGGTGACAGCCTTAAAATTTTTCGCTGCGGCGCGAATCATGGTCGGGCCGCCGATGTCGATATTTTCCAGCGCTTCGTCCAGGGTCACGCCGGGTTTGGCGATGGTTTGCTGAAATGGATATAAGTTGACTACGACCAGGTCAATCGGCTTGACGTCAAACTCGCCTGCTTCTTCGACCTGTTTGGGATCATTTCGTTTGAATAAAATGCCGCCGTGAATCATGGGGTGCAGGGTTTTCACCCGCCCGCCTAACATTTCCGGTGAGCCGGTGTAGTCGCTGACTTCCTGATATTCGATGCCGGATTCATGCAGCGCGCGGCCTGTTCCGCCTGTCGAGAGGATGTGGGTTCCATGCGCTTTGAGAGCGCGACCTAAATCAACAACGCCGCTTTTTTCGTATACGCTCAGAATCGCTTGTTGTATCGGAACTACATCCATGACCCACGCTCCCAAAGTATTTACTCGATTACTATACGGCTGAAATCTTTGGCTGGAAAGCCTCAAAAATACGATTAGAACGTTTTTATGAGATGGGGGTTGCCTCTTACTGCAGCGGCTAAGAGTGATGATGAAAAGCGGTATGTTTATCGCGCGGAGAGACGTTGAAGGTACCAATTGATTTTGGTGTTCAACACGGGGTTGCGGGAGCAGCCGAGCGCTTTCTGAAACGAGGCGCGCGCCGATTTCCGGTCGCCCTGCGCATAGAGCGCAACGCCTTCGTTATAATAAAAATCAGCGGTCTTCGGGTGAAGTTCCTGCGCGACGCGAGAAAGTGTGATGAGCATTTCGTTGTCTTTTTTGCGGTAATAAATCTCGCTCAGGCTCTTGATGGTGGGCGCCGATGAATCTTTCAAAGTCGCGCCAAAAAATTCCTCGGCAAAATCCAGCCAGCCCATTTTGACGTAATGCTTTAATAAATCTTGCTGGGCTTCTTCATCGTCGGGGGCCTTCTTCACTCGCTCTTGTAGTGTGTCTAATCCTGTTTGTTCTTCCATGTAGGAACGCAAATCTTCCACTTCGGAGCGTTCGGGGTAATACGTTTTCAAGCGGTAATAATCTTCTTGAACGGTTTGGTATTTTCTGAGTAATAACAGCGCTTTTTCACGCAGGATCAACGCGCCGATTTTCTCATCTTCGCCGAGCTCTTTCTCGTTGAGAATTTCGCCCAGTTCGTCCAGCGCGGCGTTGGGTTTGCGGCGGCGCACCAAATCTTCGGCGTATTCGATACGCTTGCCCAGCGGGACGCTCTTCCAATGTTGAGATGCCGCAGACGAATGTTGCGGGATCGACGACGCGGCGGAAGGCGGAATTTTTCCACTCTCAATGAGTTTCTCGATTGTCTTGGCGGGATCGCCGTCAGCGCCTAAGTATTTTGAGATGTCAATCGCTTGGTTGGAGGGTGCATGTTTGCCTAGTTCCGGCTTGGGGCGTTGTACGCCTCTGCTTAATGAATTTGTCGATTGTTTGGCGTCTTCCAAACGGCGCATCAAGTCGCCGCGCAGCATATTCATAAACGATTTGACGCCGTCGTCTCCAGAATCTTCGCCTGACAACGGCGGCAGCGACGGCATGTCCTGCGCGGACGCAAGCGACGTTGTCAATGCGAAAAATATCAAGAGAGAAAATATGAACGTAAGGTTCACGCGATCTTGCATAAGCCCCTTCAACTTTTCAGAATGCCGCAGGGGATTAGGTGAAGCGGCTTTCGTAGTCAGCGGTAAAAAGCCGCGACGAAGACAAGCGAAACCCAACCCCGAGGCATAATAAAATCTTCTATATTCAATTACGTCTTTATATTCTAATCGGTTTTTACCACAATTTTATCGGGATTCAATATATTATTTGGATCAAACATCTTTTTCAGTTCAATCAACATGTTTTTGACGGTGGTTCCAACTTCCATCTCGAGGTAAGGCGCCTTGGTGACGCCGATGCCGTGCTCGCCGGAAATAGACCCCTGGCGTTTTATGGTTGCTTTGAATAATTCGGCGACGGCGGCTTCGATGTTGGGGTCGTGTTCGTTGTGCGTCATAAAATTGACGTGCAGGTTGCCGTCGCCCGCATGGCCAAAACAGAGCGTCGCAATTTTATAGCGATCACCGATTTCATAAGCGTCTTGTAAAATGCCTTGGATTTCAGAAATGGGGACGCAGATGTCTTCGTTGGTTTTGAAGGGCGCGATGGCGTGCATCGCCGGGCTGAGGTTTTTGCGAATCGACCACAGCGCCATGCGTTCTTCTTCGGATTGCGCGGGGTGAATTTCTTGCGCGCCGCAGTCTTTGCTCACTTGAATCAAGGTGTTTTGTTCGTCTTGTATGCGTTGAGGATCAAAGCCGTCGCATTCAACCAGCAACAACGCATCCGCCACTGGCATTCGTTTGTCTTTTAGATATTGGTTGGCGGCTTCGAGACAACGCCGGTCAATAAATTCTAACGCTGACGGCGTGACGCCGCTCATCAAAATACGTTGGACGGAATCAATCGCCGCCGCGACGGAATCAAATAATGCCACGAAGGCTTGCCGGTGCGGCGGGTAGGGAACCAGTCGTAAGGTTGCTTCCGTGATGACGGCAAGGGTGCCTTCGCTGCCAATCAATAGCGGCAGGAGATTATACCCGACCACGTTCTTACGCGCCTTGGTTCCAACTTGCACCGCTTCGCCGTTGGGCAGCACCGCGCGCACGGATTGCACCCACTCCTTCGTGACGCCGTATTTGACGCAATTCAGTCCTCCGGCGCATTCCGCCAACGAACCGCCTACGGTCGCGGTTTTTGCGCTGGACGGGTCAGGCGGGTAGAACAGTCCCTTTGCCAGCAACTGGGTTTTCAATTCGCCAAGCGCCATGCCGGATTGTACGGTGACAAAACGATTGGCTTCATCCAATTCTACGATGGCGTCCATGTGTTCGAGCGAAAGGACAACCCCTCCGTGGACGGGCAGAGCGCCGCCTGTGAATCCCGTGCCGCCCCCGCGCGGATACACCGGAAAGTGGTGTTCGTTGGCGAGGCGCATCAATGCGCAGATTTCGTCTTCACTCTCAGCCCAGACGACTGCTTGCGGCGGGAACTCTTGCCGGGTGGCGTCGAACGAATAAGTGAGTAAATCTTCGGGTTGATTTGAGGCGCGTTCCGGCCCAAAGATTGCCTGCAACGCGCGCATGATGTCGTTGCTGATCGGGTTGTATGAAAGAGTGGGCGTTTCGAGGGACAAACCATGTCTCCTTAGCGTTATATCTTTTATTATAGCGGCAAGGCTGCGCTGTTGTTGACGGTTTTATTACAACGTGAAAGTCAAGCCTATTCCGGGTCGCACCAAAAGGGCACATATCGCCATGCTGTGCGTAACTCGCGTTCGTGTTTGCGGTAGAGAGGATCGCATTGGGCGACCTTGTTCCAAAAACGGTTGGAGTGGTTCATGTGGACGGTATGGCAAAGTTCGTGAATCATAATATACCGAACCAACGGCGGCGGAAAAAACAACAACTTGAGATTCAAACTAATTGACTTGCCGCGTGAACAACTGCCCCAACGCGAACGCTGATTGCGGATCGAAACGCGATTAAAGGGCAGGTCGAATTCTTCCGCAATGCGCTCTAGCCAGGGGACCAAACGGCGCTGCGCCTTACTGCGCAGCCACTGGCGCAGGGCGGGTTCAAAACTGCTGACGTCATGTTTGTTGGCGATCACCGCCAAGCAGCCGGGATAGATAACGCGCACGTCAGTTGTTCCATTATTGGGAGGGCGATAGCGCAAGCGCCATTCTTCGCGGACGGCGCGGAGAGAAATCGTACGCGGCGGCTGACCGTATGTTCCGTCATCGTTGTTTGTTAGTTCTAATAGAATACGCTCGCGCGTCCTCTCGACCCACTCCCGGTTTTCGTCCAGAATGGCTTGCAGCGTTGCCGGGCGCAGCCTGCGTGGAGACACCACCGTGATCTTTCCGCGCAACGTCATTTTGATGGAAATACGCTTGGCGCGCGGATGGACCCGGACAGCAACATGGTCCATCCATTCGCTCATGCGTTGTCGCGGCGCGTGTGGAATCATCTTATCCAATATATTGAACCCGCATAAACACGATAACATCGTCGCCCATTTGTTGATCTAGAATGCTACTGGTTCCGTTTTGGTGAATGTCAGTCAGAGAACCAATTTTACTCTCTCTCTTGGAGACTGTAAGCTAGATCATTTCATCGGTAGAATCCAGAAGAAGTAAGCCGAAAAAAAACGTATCTCATGTAATCCAATGTGGCATTGTGTTCTGTAAAAATGTTGTTGAAATGTTTATGCCGTAAAAAAATACGCTATCATTGGTATTCACTTTCAATGACATTGAAAGTAGTGTCTAATATGAAATATTGTGATTGTTTTTATTACTGATGGAAATATTAGAATCTAACCTCTCTCCTGATGGAGGAAGATGATGCCCATTCGAGATGAATACGCCGAACAAATAGAACGAGTCATGGCATTAGACCCACGGCCTGAGCAGGTCAAACGGCTTGAGAAAGCCTCAATTGATCAGCTCGAACTGTGGAAAGGGATTCGTGGAAACTCCCGCGACCAATTTTGCGCGACGTTTGTCCGCTATAAAAATTGGGCGGAAGCGCTTTTGGCGGATGTCTCCAACGCGAAAAACCGCATGATCCTTGGCGTTGATCCTGAAGATGCGCTCAAAGACGTGGTAAATTCTCTCAACGTTTTCGTTGGCGTCCAGGAAATCATCGCTGTGCCTGAAGACCACGAAGATAAAAGTTAACCGCTGCATGTATTGTCCTCTACGTGGAGAGTGGGATGGATATCAACCAAGATGACCGCAACCAGTTAGAAACCATTGGCGTGTATGTCGATGGGGAACGTCTCTCCATTCTTGTTGACGCCGCCAACCGCATTCTCGAATTAAGCGATCAAGATGAATACGTTTATGGCGACCTGCGCATCGAATGTTCTGAAGAAGGCGCGTTGGTTATATTTCGCCGGGCGATTCATGGGTCAAAAGAGCGCGAAATTTTGTTACGTAGCGCTCCCATTGAAAATGAATTGGAAGTGACTTCGTTTCATCGAGGCGCGTGGATCGATTTGTTGATGGCGTTGGATGAAGCGGTTTCACGCGGCGTCTCTCCTGACGATCTCACTGATTTACGCAACCGCTTTAATCCTTGCCCAAAAACGGACAGCGCCCATCGTTATGAAGACGACCTGCTGTGGCCTCTTATTCAAGAACGGGCAAACAAATAAAAAGCCCCGCTGGAACGCATCACAACGGGGCGAATATTTCATCCATTTATGTTGCTTACACGTCGCTTCGATTTTTCAACAAAAGCGCAATTGACAACAATAAGATCACTTCGGCGAAATTCACGAAACTGAGCGGGCGCACCGGGTACATGCCGAATGTTCCGCCCAGGTCAATTTGAGCGACTTTAAACACGATTCCGATAATGATGGATAGAATTGACAGCCAGATTAACAGATGGGGTAAACTTTTCATTGAAATATCTCCTCCAGAATAAGCATCGAACAATACACAGATAATCTACTCTTAAATCAATATTCGCACTAGCATTCATTATAGAAAATTTTAATTCCTTAGGAAAACAACGATGAAACATGATATGACGAATAAAACCTGCGTCGTTACAGGCGCCAGCCGGGGCATCGGCTTTCACATTGCGCGCGCGCTGCATGAGGCGGGCGCCCAGGTGGCGATAACAGGGCGCAGCGAACAAACATTGGTTGACGCCTCTGAGAAAATCGGCGAGCGCTGCCGCTATTTTGTTTGCGACCAACGCAACCCATTTGCAATCGAAAAAATGGCGAAAGCCGTCATTGAATCCGTGGGCGCCCCCGACTTGTTGGTTAATAACGCCGGGCTGTTTCGACTGTTGAAGACGCTCAACACCACACTCGAAAACTGGAACGAGATTATCGAAACCAACCTGACGGGCGTGTTTTTGACGACCAAGGCGTTTCTGCCGTCGATGCTTGAAAAAGATCGCGCTGACATCGTGATGATTTCATCGATGAGCGGTAAAAAGGGCGACCCTGGCGCTGCGGCTTACGCCGCCAGTAAGTTTGGCTTGCAGGGGTTCTCTCAGGCGCTGATGTATGAGGTGCGTAAGAGCAATATCCGCGTGATGGTGATGAACCCCAGCAGCGTTGACGTCAGCGAAACGCCCGGCACCGAATCCGGCCCGGGGCTGCATCTTCACGCCGCTGACATCGCCGACACCATCGTGCATCTCGCCTGCCTGCCGGGCCGCACCATGATCCGCGACATGGATATTTATGGGACAAACCCAGGGTGAAGTTTATTTTTGTTTTAAAGGGGAGGGCGAACCTCCTGGTGAGCCAGAAAGTATTGACAATTAATCTCATTTTTGCGGCTCGGCGGGAGCCTCGCCCTCCATATAGGTCTACTCAAACGGTAATCGTGTGACTGTGGGAGATGTCAAAAGGACAAGAATATGCAAGAAGGCGGATAGCAAGAAAATCTGAAACATGCGCTTATAAATTTTAGAATGGTCAATGTTGAAATAATGAATGACGCCATTCGAGTTGTAATAAATTAAAAACAAGATAGGAAGAACTAGGCGAAGTATGAAAAACCTCAAATCGCGTCCTGCGTCTGTATATTCATACCCAATCTCTGGCGTGATGACCGACCATAGAAACACTTGAAAGATACCCACCAGATTTGAAATGACCTGACTCAGATCAATGAATATTAATGTAAGCCAGCCAATTTGTAATCGCTTCAAGGTTCCATAAATCCATACAAACCCTAAAGGCATTAAAAACAATATTGGTAAAAGTGAGTTTCGGCTTTGTAAGTGGTGATGTTGAAAAAAGACAATATGTATAAAATCAATTTCTTTTGAAAAATAATAGAAGATAAACATAAAGAAAGAATAGACATAACCGACACACGCAAAACATACAATTATCTGCAACAACGCCGGCGTTTTGGGCGGAAGGGCTTGTTGGGGTTGGTTGTCTTCTATGTTTGGTGGGTATTCTGGTTCACTCATAGATTTAAAACGGTGGGCTAAATTGTTTGCACAATTTGAGCCCACCCTACCATTCTTTAATCCAACGCTTACCGTACGATCCTCAGGTTGCCGCCGCCGGCCATGAGTTTTTCGGCCTCGTCTTTGGTGCACCAATTGAGGTCGCCGGGGACGGAATGCTTTAACGCCGAGAAGGCCACGCCCAACTTGCAGGCGTAATCGGGATCGCTCTTATTAAGGTATCCTGTCAAAAAGCCCGCCGAGAATGAATCGCCTCCGCCGACGCGGTCAACGATCTCGACATCATACGTCGGCGCGTCATAAATCTTGCCGCCGTGCAACACAATCGCCGTCCAGTTGTTGCGCCAGACCGAGACGTTTTCGCGCAGCGTGATCGCGACCACTTCAAAGCCAAATTGGTCAGCCAGTTGCTTGGCGACTTCTTCGTAATTTTCGCCCTTGATGCCAAACACGCGGTTGCAGTCTTCCTCGGTGGTGATGAGGATATCGGTGTATTGCATGAGGTCGGTCATGCACTTGTTGGCTTCGTCTTGCGTCCACAATTTGGCGCGGTAGTTGAGATCGACGCTGACTTTGACGCCGTGCTCTTTGGCTTTCTGCATCGACTCTTTGGTGGTGTCGGCGGCGCTTTGCGAGAGCGCGGGCGTGATCCCGCTGACGTGGAAAAACTTGGCGCCTTTGAAAGCGGCGTCCCAATCGACCATGCCCGGTTCGATGTTGGCGACGGCGGAGTCTTTGCGGTCATAGACCACGCTGCTGGCGCGCGGCTTGGCGCCGAATTCGGCGAAGTAGAGACCCATGCGGTCGTCGTTGCTCCAAACGATTTTTGAGACGTCGACGCCGTGTTCGCGGGCTTTGTTGGCAGCCATGCGGCCCAACGGGTTCTTCGGTAGGCGAGTGACAAAGCAACTATCGAGTTCCATGCGCGCCGCCGCCACTGCGACGTTATATTCACCGCCGCCGCAGCAGACATTGAATGCGTGAGTTTGCTCGAGACGCAGGTAATCAGGCGGCGCAAGCCGCACCATAACTTCTCCAAAGGTGACGATATCTGCCATGTTGGTTTCCCCTTATTTATCGTTATTTTTAAAAATAGTTTTATTAATGATTCGTTTTCTGGTTAAGCACTGAGCCTCTGCCTTCAGCAGGTTTCGAGCGCACTGTCATTCGCTGAAACCAAAAATGCATCTGTGATCCCCCCGGCGCTTGCAGCGCCACCCGCCCTTATTAAGGCGGGCAGGCTTCGAGCACGCTGAGAAGTCGCTTATTTTGAATTTCGCGCTTCTTGAATCTTGTCTATAAACTGCTTGGCGGTCTCGGTGATGGCGCTCCAATTTTGCGAAGCCAATACAGGTTTGCCGCACAGGTTTCCGCCCGCCGCCACGCAGGCCGCGCCCGCTTTGATGAAATCGCTGACGGTATTGATATCGACGCCGCCAGTCGGCGTCAGGCGCACTTGCGGCAGCGGCCCCAGCACGTCTTTGAAATATTTTGGTCCGAGCGAGGTTGCGGGGAACACCTTCACCACATCGGCGCCCGCTTCCCAAGCGGTGAGAATCTCAGTCGGGGTATACGCGCCGGGGAACATCAGCGCGGTATAGCGCTTCGCCATTTTGACGGTATCGAGATTGAGCGTCGGCGAGACGACAAATTCCGCCCCCGCGAGGATGGCGGCGCGGGCGGTTTCAGGATCGAGCACAGTGCCGACGCCGATCAGCACTTCGTCTTTCATTTTCTCAGCGACTTCGTGAATCACGTCGAGCGCGTTGGGCGTGGTCATGGTGACTTCCATGGCTTTGACGCCGCCCTGGCTGAGCGCTTCACAGGCGCGCAGCAACTGGCTGCTGTCGTCGGCGCGGATGACGGCGACGATGCCGCTATCGAGAATGAGTTTCAGGTTGGCTTCACGTTTTTTACAAGTAATCATTGGAGTTTTCCTTGTTGGAATTACGAATCGTTATCAAACACCAATGCTCATAGAATCGACCCGACAAGTCAAGGTTTTATGGTGGCGTTCAGGCTGGTTTGGCGCGTGGTTGTGAATAAACGCTCCAAATGTTATACGTCTGCTAACGGCGGGGGCGGATCATGCTACTATTTCAACATCATTTTCATTGGAGAATGCAAATATGAAAATTCAACCGCCGAAAAGCGTTTTGATTAGCGGCGCCTCGACTGGGATTGGCCGCGCTGTCGCGCTCTATCTGGATAAAAAAGGCTGGCGCGTTTTCGCAGGGTATCGTAAAGACGCCGACGCCGAGTCGTTAAAAAATGAAGCCAGCGAACACCTGACGCCTGTCCGGTTGGACGTTGCTAATTCGGACAGCATTGCTGAAACCGTCGGATCGGTAAATGAAATCATTAGCGAATATGGCTTGGACGCGCTCATTAATAACGCAGGCGTTGCGGTTGGCGGCCCGGTGGAGTTCGTTACTCGCGATCAGTGGCGTCAACAGTTTGAAATCAATTTTTTCGGCGCGATCGAACTTACGCAATGCTGCCTGCCGATGTTGCGAAAAACCAAAGGCCGCATTGTGAATGTCAGTTCGATTGCGGGGCGCAGTTCGATGCCGTTTACTGCTCCGTATTGTTCATCGAAATACGCGATGGAGGCGCTGTCTGATTCTTTGCGGTTAGAACTGCGGCAATGGGGAATTCAGACCGTCTTAATCGAACCGGGCGCGATTGAGACGCCCATTTGGGGCAAAGCCACTGAGCAGACCCAACAGATGGAAACCGATTCCGCCTCGCCCGCGATGCAACTCTACGGCAAGGCGCTTACACAGTTTAATCAGGTTCTCAACAATGCAGCGAAACGGGCCGCGCCTGTCGATCTAGTGGTGCAGGCGGTGCGAAAAGCGCTCGAAGACGAGCCGCCGCGCGACCGCTACGTTGTGGGGCAAGACGCGCGGATGCGGTTACTACTTAAATTGTTTCCCACCCGTTTTCAGGATTGGGTTCTCGCAAAAAACATCGGGCTGGACGCATGAAGCCGCTGATTGTTGGAACGGGATTGTTTTGTTTGGACATCGTGTACCCGCCGGGAGACGCTATCCCATCGCTGTATGCAGGCGGCAGTTCGCTGAATGTTGCTTGCATTCTGAGTGAGTTGGGCTGGGACGCGAAACTGATCGGACGCATCGGCGACGACCAGGCGGCGCAGTATCTGTTGTCTGATTTGGATTCATTTCAAATTGATGCATCCAGCATTGTGTTGGATGCAGAAACCAATACGCCGATGTATTCGGAGACGTTCAATGATGCTGGTCATCAGTTTCAACGTAAATGCCTGCAATGCGGGGCGCCATCACCCGAAGTAAAAGCCTTAGACGGGGCAACGATGGAGAAGGCAATCGAACACTTGCCGGGTTCCATTCAAACCGCTGTGATTGAACGCGACGGCCCCGGGTCTATTGCATTGGCGAAAGCGAGTAAACAACGCGGCGCTTTGGTTTATGTTGAACTCAACCGCATGAATAGCGAGGCGGAGTGCCTAGAACTCGTTTCTTATGCTCATGTTTATAAATACGCCCGCGACCGCTGCGGAATGCTGCCTGCGCAAGACCGGACGCCGTATGTCCCGCTGGAAATTGAGACGCAGGGCAAAGACGGTTTGCGTTATCGCTGTTTCAATGGGGAATGGCGGCATGTTGCCCCGTTAGAGAATACCCGATTTGTTGACGCTGCGGGTTCCGGCGACTGGGTCAGCGCGAGCGTCATTCATCAGATCGCCCGGGACGGCGCCGAAAATTTTGAAAGCAAACTCGCGCAAATAGAAACGATATTGGCTCAGGCTCAAGCCGAAGCCGCCGAAAATGGTAAGTACATCGGCGCACGCGGACGCTTATATCAATCACGACGCGTTCAACAAGCCAATGATTCTTGCCCCGCTTGCGGCGGACGCAGCCAACGGATACCGGTTTAGCCCATGCACTTGTTTTCTCTCGGAGACGGAATCGAACTCAAGGTGATGAATAGCGAACACGACGGGGCGCTGTTCGACTTGGTCGAAGCCAACCGCGAGCATCTGCGTGTGTGGCTGCCCTGGGTGGACCGTCAAAAAACGCTTGAAGATTGCCAGAATTTTCTTAAAAGTCTCGAAGAACATTTTGCCAGCAACAAAGCCATGCACTGCGGCATCTGGGTGGAGAGTGAACTGGCTGGCGTGGTCGGAATGGACCGGATCGACTGGCCCAACAAAACCGCTGAGATCGGCTACTGGATCGGTAAAGGGCATGAGGGGAAGGGGCTGGTGACCCGCTCGTGTCAATTTCTGGTAGAATTTGCCTTCATGGAGCTCAAACTGAACCGCCTGGAAATTCGTTGCGCGCCGAATAATCTACGCAGCCGGGGAATCCCGGAGCGGCTCGGTTTCATCATTGAAGGCCGCTTGAAACAGGCCGAATGGCTCTACGATCATTATGAAGACCATATTTTCTATGCGTTGCTTGCCGATGAGTGGCTCGAGAACCACGATCCTCAACTGGATGTGATCCCCAAAGCGTAATAATGGTTCATCCAGTAAGTGTGTTCTTACATTGATGGATGGTCATGATTTTAATTCTGAAAACGTATTCCTGCCTATCAACTGTTTGTCTACAAAAACAGCCAATTATTCTTGGCATTCTACTTTTTTTTATGTATACTAAGTTCATAAAATCAGTATTGAATTATCATTTTTATCTAATTATAGGAGAATTGAATATGAAGAAGAAAATCTTGTTTGCCCTGCCTATTTTGTTTATCGGAGCTGTGACTGTTTTTGCCCTTAGCAGCGGATATGACTCACCTGCCCGCGTCAGCCAAGCCATCTTTGGTTCGGAAGCCAGTTGTTCAGCCTCAACGGCTGCTTCTCAAGTCGCGAGTGGTTGTTCCGCTGAAAAGACGGCTGCGATGACCGCCGCTGCGGACGGTTGCTGCCCCTCCAAGGGTGCAGTTCAGACCGCTGCGTTGGTTTCCGATGCTCCTGCTACCTGCTCAGCAAGCACATCAGTCCAAACCGCTTCTGAGAAACTTGGAACCTGCTCATCAAGCGCCGCTGTTCAGACAGCCGCTTATGTTGAAGGCTCCGCCGCTGAATTTGCGGTTGCCGCATCAGAAGGCGATTGCCCGATGGCGGGTTGCGCGGAAGCCAAGCAAGTTGCAGCAAATTGCGATGACTGCCCGACTGCGAAAGCAGATTGCGCGTCTTGCCCCATGAGCGGTAAAGCAGCGGTTCAAACAGCCGATGCGGGCGAAGCGGCACAGGTCGCAGCCGTACAAGAATAACAATCGAGTTTAATTTCGCTACACCTTACGGGCGGCTTCAATTGAAGCCGCCCGTTTCTATTATCCTGATTTCTCTTTGTGGACTAACTTGGACTAATTCTGTTTATTCATTTTAATGAACTATCTTAAATTATTATTCTTATGTGTGATTGTGTTATATTGAGTATAACATGAATTCTCTTTGATAAGCAATCGTTTTTTCATTTTTCGTTCGCGTGATGTCTCTGTGTTCGTCTTCTAGTTAAACCTAACTTAGTTTATATGTCTTTTTGAGAGAAAGGGGATTCTGCATTGTGATTTCTGCTGGAAACGAACATACTATCAAAACCCAATCAAGTGATTTTCGCATGGACGAAATGAAGTCAATACACACTTCTCTCAGGGTGCTTTTAATGGATCGCGTTAGAATTTTCGTAGCCATACTCGCTGCTCTTGCTTTCAATAGTTGTGCGCCTCAACAAAAAAATGAACACGCGCAAAGCGTGCTGTTAATTACTCTCGATACGGTGCGGGCGGATGCGCTTAGTTGTTATCAATTACCGCCGATGGCTGCTCAAACCGACAACCTCGATGGGTTGGCTGCGCAAGGGACGCTATTTCTTCGCGCCAATTGCAATATCCCCGCAACCCTGACATCGCACACCTCAATCATGACGGGCAACCTGCCGCGAACATCCGGCGTCCGTTTTGCGAAAGACCAGGTTCCAGAACAAGCGGTCACTCTGGCGGAAGTGCTGAAGCTAAACGGGTTTTCAACGGCTGCGTTTTTAAGCGCGGCGGTACTCAATAAAAACTACGGACTGAACCAGGGCTTCGACGTTTATGACGATCTCAGCGACTCAACCCTGACCGAAGCAGACCGCGCGGGAGACCAAACCACGGACCGGGCCATTGCCTGGTTGAAAGAACGGCAGGGTGACGGCCCGTTTTTTCTCTGGGTGCATTATTACGACGCCCATTCTCCCTACCACCCTCAGCCGCAGTATGACCACTATGGCCCCGAAGGTTATGAGGGGCGCATCGACGGCAGCGCTGACCAGGTGTCGCGCTTTGTCGCCAGCAAAGAAGCGCTGAGCGATCTCGATCGACAACGCTTGCGTTCACTCTATTTGGGCGAAGTCGAATATATGGACGACCAGATTGGGCGCTTACTGAATGCGTTCGATGAACAAACAGACGAAGATCAAAGCCTGGTGGTTGCGCTGGCCGATCATGGCGAGAACCTGGGAGAAGAGGGGCGCTATTTTCACGGCGCTGATTTATATTCGTCCTGTATGCAGATTCCAATGATTGTACGCTGGCCGGGCGGGCGCCATGCGGGAGAGCAGGTGGAGGCCTTGGTGCAGGGGATCGACGTAATGCCGACTGTGGCGGCGGCGTGTGGCTTCAGCGATTATTTTGAGGTTGAAGGAAAAGACCTGGCGGCCCATTTCATCGCAAAATCTCCAGAGGCGCGTACGGCGCTGATGGAGACGGAAAACGAATACCGCAGCGATGCGGATAAAATGTTCGCTGCTGAAACGCTGCGTCATAAACTCATTGATCGACGCTGGAGCCTTCGTGAACCCGTGCTCGTGGGGCGTTTTGTGGGGGCGCGCATTGAAAAACCGTGTTATCTACGCGCTTGGTTGCGCGGCGACTCCAGCGTAAATCTAGTCGCGCATTTGCGCTTCCACACGCAGCAATCCTTGCAGAACCCCAACATGCACGCTGACCAGCCAACGATTTTGGTGAGAACCAGCCGCTTTGGGTTAGAGACCATTCATAACCAATATCCGTTGCCGGATGAATTGAAAGCTGCGCACGGGTGGTTGCCAGTGGCGTCGCCTGATTTGTATGAACGCGCCGTTTCGTATGCAGAGGCGCAGGGCTGGCCGACGGACGCGATCATTCTGGAAAGCATCGCCGTTGATATGGCGGGCACGCCCTTGCGTACACAACTCGACGTCTATGTAGACGATATTGAATTGGTGGGAGCGCAAAACCGCAAAATTGATTCCTTTGAAACTTCAGGCGCTCAAGTCTATCAAGATGCGGGAACCGGCGCCGACCACCAAGCCGCTAGCCGCATCGAAGCCGGGAAGGGAATGGGCGGCAGCCGGGGTTTGCGGGTTTCAGCCAAATATTCAGAGAACAAAAATATCTGGGCTGGATCAGAATTTTATGAATTTGAAAATATTTTGTATCCTGTTGAATCAACTGATGTTTTGAAGAAAGAACCCGTTGATCCTATTTCGCTTCAAGCGCTTGAACTGTCCAAGGATGTTGAGCGTTGGCTCAATTCGCCCCCCGGAGAAATCCCCTTTCCCACCTTGATTGATCCTACTCAGAGCGAGCGATTACGTAGTCTGGGGTATTTGTAGCAATATCTATTGTTGACGGTTAACATAAACTAAATATTTTCATGTAATTAGGTTCTAATACTTTGTATTTGCTATATTTATATTAGACTGGTTGGGTGGCTTTTATTGAATTTAAACAAAAATTTGATTGCATTTATCAATTTAATTTGATATAGTAGTTCCCTTATTTGATTTATTTTCTAAGCAACCATATTAAAAAGAAGGAGATTTACAAATGAAACTGAGTCGCATTTTATGTCCGATTGCGCTGGCGTTGGCGACTGGCCTGACAGTGCAAGCCCAAACCGTGACCGTCAATTCATCCGGCGGCGCCGACTTCACTAACATCCAGGCGGCGATTAACTCGATTAATCCCACCAATGGTCAGCCCGATATTATCGAAGTTCAAGACGGCGCGACCTACACCGAACAGATTGTTCTTGGCGGTCTGCCTCCGATTGACCAAGCGGCGATTGGTTCATTTATCACCGATCTCGTCAATGAAAACCGCGATCCGCTCATCGTTCGCGGCATTGGCGCCAAGCCGGTTATTTGGCCGGATTCCGGGAACCTCGCGGCTTATGGCGTATTTGAAAACGACGCCGGTGACAACTTTACTGCAGGCATTGCTTTCTTTGGCGATGATATCACATTAGAAAATGTTGAAATTCGTCAACCGGATGGCAATAGCTCTTATGGTTTGAATGGTCAGGCGAACAAGATCACCTTTAAGGAAGTTTTGTTCAAGCCGACTACCAGTGACCAAGCAGAAGATTTCTTCAACGTTAATAACAGTGACGGCGTTGTGACACTCTTTGGTAATGGCGGAACTTATAGTTTTGAAGATTGCGTCTTTGACGGTGAAAACGAAGATGGCGTCAAAGCCAACGCAAAAATCTACTTCCACGGCATTAGTGATCTTGCTACCCCGATGACCAGCGTGTTTAACTTTGATGGATGTGAGTTTAAAAACACAAACGATGAGTTGACCCGTTTGCGCGCAAGACCCGCGAGCCAAGGCAGCATTGATATCAACATGACCAATTGCCGTTTTGTTGACAATGACGCCAAGGCGCTTTACTTACAAGGAAACGGCGTGAATACCATTGACGGCTGCTGGTTTGAAAATAACACCAACGGCGCAGATGTGAACCAAACCAGCGACGCCTCAACCATTTTTGTGCATGAGCGCGATGGTCACTCCCCCTCGCTGATTGTGAAAAATACCGTTTTTGCCAACAATGCTTCGAACAATGCGACCAACAATACTGTTGATGGACGCTATGCGGTGATTCTGGTACAGAATGGGAACGATGTGAGCGGCGACATTACCATTGATCATTGCACCTTTGACGGCAACGGCGCTGCGGTTCGTTTCTTTGACCCGAATCTTCGCGACCGCAAAGCAACCATCACAAACACGATCTTTTCAAACAACATCACGGCAGGCATCACTGGCGATGGTAACGATGGGACCAACTTGAGTTATGTTCCTGACTCGGTCGAGTTCCTGGACATCACCATCACCAACAGCCTGTTCTTTAGCAATGGCGTTAATTTTGACGTTGGAACTGATTCGGGTACGGTTTCTGGCGACCCGATGTTCGCTGATGCGACATTCAAACTCAGCGACGGCAGCCCGGCGTCCGGCGCGGCGACCGATGGGACTGACATCGGCGCGGTGCAAGGCGGCACAGCGGTTGAAGGCTTCATGCTGTACTAAGCCTCATTCATTCGTGAATACGGAACGGGAGACTCGAAAGGGCCTCCCGTTTTTTTTAACGCTCTTGGTTCAAGTTCTTTGCGTAAGCAGCGCAGTGAATGTTTGATTCTGCCCGAATCAGTTATGGGCCTGCTCTTTGTATTCGATAGTAAAGAGTTCTTCGGCGGTTTTCTTAAACGTATCTCTGCCGCGCTTATCGACGGGGACCGCGCTGATTTCCCACTGTTTGAGTTGTTTAAGAATTTTCGGCTTGATGGTGAATACCGCTTGTTCGCCGGTGTCATCATTTTCGATTCTCACGCGGACGGCGTTCGCATCAGTCAATATGATATTGCGTTTGCCCATGGTGGCGCCGGTACCGACCATCAGTCCGTCGATTAAGCAGGAATGCGGCGGCTTTGCCGGGCACTCGACATATACGGTCAATCCAAAATAGCGCGGGATGTGGTATTGCGTGACGGCGTATTCGCCCATGATGGCGCCCATCGCGACAAAGGGGCCGACGTGTCCATGAAAGCGTTCGAGTTGTATTAATGTGACTGGTTTGAACGATACGGTTGATTGCATGTGCGAACTTGGTGAATAGACGAAGGCGGCGAGCGCCGCAGCGAGAGTCGCGAGAATGACGGTTCGTTTCATTTTTGTGTCCTTTATTAAGGGGCGCAATGGCCCGTATTGAGCCGGACGATAATTCCGGCGCTGATGGTCCCGTTGCTGGGCGAGTACCACGTGTGTGATGGCACTGGTTCCAACATGTGCATGTCGATTTCTTCGCGAATGATGGGGCCGACGCTCCAAAGGCCGTATTGGACGGGCGACGCCGAAGCGGGGGTTTCATCGCTGGCATTGTTGTAAAAGATGTAATCGCCGTCGTCGGTTGGAAACGAGCGCGGCGCCCAGACGCCCTCTTCGGTCGGCATTCCATTGAAGAAGCCGAAGCCGGGCGAGCGGTATTTAATCGTTTGTCCCGCCGCTTCATCCGATGCGCCGTTGAATGTGTAAAAAGGGTCTAGCGGACGCTGGCTGAGATACGCGATTGGGGTTGTTAGTTCAATCGGCAATTCATAATAACGGCGCATTTTATTTTCACCCGAAGCCAGACAGTAGTAGCGCGACGGTGGGTAGGCGTCGCGGTCGATATGGTACGTTTCCAGCGCGTTGGCGCAGGTGTGGATATTCGCTTTGGCGGCGGCGATTTTGCTTCGCACCAGCGCATTCGTCCAGTTGGGCAGCGCAATGGCGGCGAGTAGGCCGATGATGGCGACTACCGCTAATAATTCAATCAAGGTAAAAGCGCGCTTAGCGGTAGACATGCCAGTCATCCATTGCGCTTTGCGGCGATTGAAAATCATCAATACTGCGCGGCCACAAGAGGTAATCTCCCGTTGGAGGGTCAGTGGTATCTTCTTGATTGAACACGCCGATCAAGTTGAAAGAGCCTTCGGGCTGAGGGTGGTCGGCGATTTGGGTTCCATAACAAAGTTCAACCGGGAAGGTTTGGCCCGCTTCGTTGGCGACGGTGATGAAACCGCCGTTGCTCCATTCGCCTTCAGTGATGTGGACGTTCATCAGTTTGACCAAACGCCCTTGGTAAAACTCGCCGCCGCTGGCGCGGCTGGGGTCAAACTGCTGTGCAGCTTCGAGGTCATCAATCTCGATCGGGGCGGGCAAGGCCGTCTCGCCCAAGCGCTCAATGGCAAAGGTTTGGTCTTTGTTATGGCGGTCGTTTATATTCGTTTTACCGCCGAAGAACCCGGTCAGCCCGGTTACGCGCACTCGTTCGCCTTGTTGAATGACGGGGTAGATCGCCAGGCCGCCGTTGTACCAAGCGCCCGAATAGATTTGAATACCGCCGGTACCGTCTTGAACGAAGAGAATCAATGAAGAATCCAACACGCCGGAGGCTTCATCAAACCCATTGAAGATATCCGCGTCATTCAACGCGACGCCTTCGATGGCGTAGCGGTCTTGCGTTGAGATTCCCGCGAAGGTGGGCATCCCCATTTCGTCGCATGTGTTGATCTCTGCAATGGGGGTGAGGTTCTGGGCTTGGGTCGTTAGGCCAAATACAAGCAGTAAGCAGGGTAGGATAAGCCGTATGCTATTCATGTTGTCTCTCCTGGTTGGTGTTACGATATCATAAATAGTATTACTTGAGAGGCAGGGGCGCGTCAATGGGTGCGTGTTACTAATTGGCATTTCGTATTACTGGGGGAATGTCATTGCAGTGATATATAAATCTTGAAACTTTGGATGTTCAGACAATGTTAAGTGTTTCGTGATTTGGAGAATGGGTTCATACCAACGGGAATTTTCTTGAGGCTGGCACAAAGCGCACTTGGTTCCGCGTAATGAAGAGTTGCCGACCGGCGTCAGGCAATGGGCGGGCAGGGGAAGCAACCCGATTTTTTCCGCCGCGTGTAGATTCACATAATTACCGAAGGCGCCTGCCAGGTAGACATGCTCTAAATCATCAACGGTAGCGCCCCATTCTTCTATCAAGATTTCGAATCCCGCCGTGATGGCGGCTTTGGCGAGTTGGAGTTGGCGAATGTCTTGTTGGGTGAGATGAACCAAATTCGTGAGTGGTATCTTTTTGTCCGCAAGCGTAATTCGTCCGCTGGGGTTGATCCAATTGAGATCAAGCGCCGCCGCCGCTGCTTCAACCAGGCCGCTGCCGCAGATGCCTTTTGCTTTGACGCTGCCGATGACGCTGCATCGCAACTGCCCGTCTTCGGCCGTTACTTGGCTAATCGCGCCCGTTGTTGCTCTCATGCCAAAATGAATGCGTCCGCCTTCAAACGCAGGGCCGACGGCGGTCGAGGTGCAGACGATTTTTTCCCGGTTGCCAACGATAATTTCACCGTTGGTGCCAAGGTCGATCAATGCGCAAGGGCGCTCGCTTTGATGAAGTCCCGTTGCCAGGATTCCCGCCAAAAGATCGCTGCCGACGAAACTACCCAATGCAGGCAAAAACGTAACCGTTGCATTTGGCATCTCATTCCATTGAAGATCATCGGGTGTAAATTGAACCGCGCTATTGTGCGGCGATTGAAACGGGGCTTGCGAAAGCGACGTAACATCAAATCCACAAAAGATATGGTGCATAACGGTGTTGCCGGACAGGATGACTTGCTGTAGTTCCTTCGGCGGGACGTTCGCATCCTGCAGGAGCGTTTGTGCGGCTGCCTGTATGCAATCGCGAATGCGGGTGGTCAGTGTTTGCGCGCCGCTGTCTTGCAGGACGTATTGAATTCGGCTGATGAGGTCGCCGCCGAATTCCGCTTGGGGGTTCAGGCATGAGTAAACGCTAACGACGCAGCCTTGGCGAAGGTCGATCAGCTGCGCGGCGATGGTGGTTGTGCCCAGGTCAACCGCGACGCCGTACCCCGGGCGCGGCGTGAATGTGAATGGTTGATCGTCGCTAAGGACAGCCATGTCCCATTGGGCGACTTCAATCACGAGATCGGTTTCAGCGCGGCATTGACAGGCGAGGCGCCATCCCTGGGCGAGTTCCTCATTGCTGGGGCGTTCGGTTTGTATCGGCGTGATATCTAGATTTCCGCTTAGGGTGCGAATGCGGCAGCCCCGGCATAAGCCTTTTCCGCCGCAGGGAAACTCGACGCCGGATGAGAACAGCGCTTGCTGTAATGGCGCACCGTAAGGGACGCTCAATACGCGGCCTTGCGGTTGGAGCGTAATTTGAACTGTTGAATCGGCGTGCATCAGGGCTTGTGAGATTGCGCGTATTGTGTAAGCGCTTCGACGTTTTCTATCGGCGTCCCACGCGGGACCTCGCAGCCTGCGCCGACGATGTAACGCGGCGCGCATTGCTTGTGACATTCGGCAATGGCGCTGGTCACGATTTCCGGCGTTCCATTTTTTAAAATATCAACGGGAGAAATGTTCCCCAACAACACTTGTTTCTTTCCCATTACGCTGCGGGCTTCGTCCATCGGGTTCATCGAATCCAAATCGACGATTTCGCATTCCAGCGAACCCATGCCTTCGTAGAGTTTGCGGGTCTTGCCGCAGATGTGCAGGCGTACTTTGGCGCCGAGCGAATGCAGTCCGTCGATCATGCGCTTTTGCGCGGGCAGTACGAATTGTTTGTAGAGCTTCGGCCCGACGAGCGAGGCCGCCGCGTCGCCGACGCCGATGATGTCGGCCCCGGCTTCGATTTGGGCGACGGCGAAAATGAGTTCCATTTCAATAACAAAATCAAACAGCGCATTGACGAATTCCGGGTCGTCATAAAAATCCATCATCAGCGCATTGATGCCACGCAGGTCAGACGCTTGGGCGCAAGGGCCTTCGACCCAGCCTTCAATGAGCAGTTCGCCGCCGACGCGTTGTTTAAATAATTCCACTGCTTTTACGCGGTCGTTCATGCGCCCTTCCGCATGTGGGTCAGGAAAATCCAAGTCATTGAGACGGGGTTTTTCTTGAAGTAAGGCGCGTTGTTCATTGAGCGCAGGCGGCTGGTCGTCGAAATATTCCACGTCGGCGCCGAGGTCGGCGGCTTCGCGCGCGGGGTCGGAGATGACGGAGACGTAATCAAACTCAAAACGCTCCGCTGTCGCGATTTGGGCTTCAACCAGGACGCGGTGATCGCTGGCGTATTCAGCATAGGTTTTGTTGATCTGGTCTACGGCGAACATCATGGTGATTGGCATCAGCGGCAATTGGTCGGTCTTTTTACCTGCGATCATTGCCAGTACGCGTTCACGTCCGTTCATGGTTGCGGCTCCTCCAGTTGGATAATAGATTCATTGTAACAAGGAGCGATGCGCTTTCCAGGCGGGGTGATGAGGAATTCGTTTTCGTTCCATTGTCCATCAACCAGTCGTTGCAATAGTGACAGGTCGCCTTGGAGCGTTTCAAATTGCCAGTCTTTTTCTTTCGCATCCTGCTGGGCTTGTTTTTGAAAACGGTCGTCTGGTTCAACGCCCATTTCAATAAACGCGCATTTCGCATAATGAGGCGTCAAATCGCCGATGGTATCTTTGAGATAGCGCGCATTGTCTTCACCGTATTTTTCGACCAGTTCTTCATAAGAGGCGCCCATGCCTTGCAGTGAGAGTTGGCTCCATTGCCCTTCGCTCTCGCCGCGTTCAATCCATCCAGATGTTTTGAAATAGGTTCCCGGGTTATTTTCAAAATATTGCTGGTAGCGTTCTTTGTTACCGAGAAACATGGTGATGCAGTCATGGGCGCGGGGAACGGTAATAGAAAGCGTGTTTGCTTGCAGGCCAACGATGCCGTTGTTGCAGAGGCCGTAAGCGAGCGCAATGGCGTCATAGAGGTTTTCGTCAACCCGGTCTATTGCCTGTTGCAGATTGCTGCTCATGCCCTCGGCGCCGATGTCGTGTAAGCGCTTGGGCAAAAACTCTACGTCGATTTGATTGATTGACCGCGACGCGACAGCGCAAACCTCGCGGAAAAAAATTTCGCAGGCAATCAGTTTGATCTTCATTCCAACGTATCGCAAACGGCGCGAATAAATTCCGGCGTGGTTCCGCAGCAACCGCCGATAAACGATGCGCCGACTTCAACCAAGGCGCCAATGCGCTGGGCGAATTCTTGCGGCGTTGTGGTATAGACGGCTTCACCGTTGACCAGTTTGGGTAGGCCAGCGTTGGCTTTGATCCAGATGGGTTTGTCGCAGGCTGATTTCATGCGGCGGCAAATATCAATAAAGCCTTCGATGCCTTGCCCGCAGTTAGAGCCGATGGCGTCAGCGCCCGACTTGCACATCAGTTCCGCTGCTTCTTCCGGCGTGGTTCCCATCATAGTGCGGTCTTTGTTTTTGCCTGTATCAAACACCATACAGGCGACCACGGGCAAGCCTGTTTGTTTGGCGGCAGCGACTGCGATGCGGGCTTCGTTGGGGTCGGACATGGTTTCAATGACAATGGCGTCGGCTCCGCCCGCGGCTAGCGCATTGGCTTGTTCTTCAAAGGAGGCGAGTAATTCTTCTTCGCTGGTTTGTCCCATCATCAATAATTTACCGGACGGGCCAATGGAAGCGAACACTTTGGCTTTGTCTTGCGCGGCGCGTTTTGATATGGCGGCGCCTTCGCGATTAATGTCGATTGCTTTGTCAGCAAGTTCATGATCGCTCAGACGCACCCGGCTGGCGCCAAAGGTATTGGTCAGGATGATATTGCTTCCCGCTTCAACGTAGGCGCGGGCGACTTCTTCAACTTTATCGGGGTGCGACAGGTTCCAGAGGTCGGGCGCTTCGCCAATGTTCAGGCCGCGCGCTTGCATTTGCGTCCCCCAGGCTCCATCAGTTACGACTGGACCCTTGGCGAGAAGCTGAGCGAAAAGTTCATTCATTTATTTTCCCCAGAGAAATTATTTTGCAACCAATTCACGGGCGCGAATAACGGCTGATCGCGCTGTGTCACCATAGCCGTCAGCGCCGACTTCATTTGCATAGTCTTGTGTGATAGGCGCACCGCCGATCATGACTTTGACCTTGTCGCGGACGCCGGCTTCGCGCAACGCTTCCAACGTATTTTTGATGGAAGGCATAGTGGTCGTTAAAAGCGTAGACAGGCAGATCAGGTCCGCATTTTTTTCGTTGATGGCTTGGATAAATGCTTCGGGCTTCACATCGACGCCCAGGTCGATCACTTCAAATCCGCCGCCTTCGAGCATGGATGCAACGAGGTTTTTGCCGATGTCGTGCAGGTCGCCTTTCACGGTGCCAATGGCGGCGCGTCCAATTGGTTCGGAGCCTTGCGCGGCCAATTGGGGACGAATTAATTCCATCGCCTCTTTCATGGCGCGGGCGGAAAGCAACATTTCGGGGATGAAATATTCTTCCTCTTCAAACAAATTGCCGACTTCATCCATCGCAGGCACTAAATATCCCGTGACGATTTCGAGCGGATCCATATTATCGGATAACGCTTGTTCCGTAATTGACTTTGAGGCTTTGGCGTCGCCTTCAACGATTGCCGTGTGGAGGGCGCTTAGATCAGGCATATTTGTTCTCCCCGCAAAGATGATCCATCAGGTGATGTGATGTAATACGCTATACGATTTATATAACAATGTCCAGAATGAATTTTACTATCAGCCGTTCCATTCCCGAAGCGCATCCAGCATCGCGACGACATTTTCCACTGGCGTTCGCGCTTGAATATTATGTACGGTGTTGAAAACAAAGCCGCCGCCCGGCGCAAAAATATCACAGCGCTCCAGCACTTCTTTGCGTACTTCTTCTGGCGTACCAAAGGGAAGCGTTTTTTGAGTATCGACTCCGCCGCCCCAAAAGACGATGCGGTCGCCGAAGCGTTGTTTGAGTTCTTTGGCGTCCATATTCGCTGCGGAACATTGGACGGGATTATAAATGTCGAAGCCGCATTCGATAAAATCATCTAGAAATTTGACGACGGCGCCGCAGGAATGTTTGAAGGTTTTCCATTGGGTGTTTTCATGGATCCAATTGTTGATCTCTTTATAGTAGGGCGCCCAGAGCGTTTGAAACGTCTTTCTCGAACAAAACGTCCCGCTTTGCGTTCCAAAATCGGTTCCACAAACAAAAACGACATCAATGTCGCCGCCAGTTGCTTTTGCAATTTTCTCCAGATTACCAAGTGCAATTTCACATTGCTTTTCATACATGGCGTGGATGTACTCAGACCGCGTTGCGATTGACATATACCACTCGCTAATATCTCGAATGCCCTTTGGATGTTTGAGAGAGGTCCCGGGGATATGGGCGATGTCGCCAAGAGCCGTGCCGCCAAGCGAGGCGCATACCGCCCGGCCTGATGCTCGCGCTTCCGCCGCGGACTGCTTGAGTTCTTGCAGCGCTGCGTCGGTGATCGGCTGGTATTCTTCTAAATTATCTTCGGGATTTAGATTGTCATCGTCAATCGGCTGCTGGCGGATAATTGCGTCAAAGAAATATCCGTCGTTGGGCATCTTGGCGGAAGGCGGCGCGGTAAGGTCGCCCTGTGGATACATATATATATTGTTATCGTCATCGGTGGTGGTGTTGAATTGTCCCGCGACAAGCACGACGAGGCCGTCCGGCATCCGCCATTCTTTCCAATCGCAGTTGGCAAAGCCGTATGCGGTTTTGGCGGGGCGCATTTGTTCGACGTCGACGCCCATCGCCTGCTTTAGGTCTTCGTCGATCCAGCCCAGCATCTGGCTGGGTTCGTAGACTTTCACGGGCTGTTTTTCGAGTCCGTAATAGTCGCGCAAGGCCGCGACGCAACTGACGTGGACGCCGCTGGTGTTTGTCCCGCCGAAATCAATGGGGAGTTTTTCCGGCTGCTGGTGGTTCAGGGCTGCGTTAATAACATCTCGGCTAGTGGACATATTGTATGAATCTTTCTTAAAAATGTGATGATTCCATATTAACAAACTTTTTATCCTTGTTTCTAGATTAGAGAAAGAAAGAGCATTGTTATATAGAATTTTAGTCTCTAACTCTATAAAAGTTTTCAAGGCGCCTTGCTTTCACCAGCAGGGCGCCTTTTTTTTATGAATGGGCAATGAATCAAACTTTAATACGAAATTGAGATGAATCCCTATTCAACGCTATCAGGATTGTCAACAATATTCTTAATGACTGATTGAAAAGAGGGCTCCTTCCATGCGAACGATTGCAGCGATTTTTTTCTGCGTAGGTTTCATTTCCATTTCATCAAGCCAATTATACGCAGAGTCACTCGACTTTCGGTTACGGCATTTTTCCCGGCATGTGTTTTCTACGCCTGCAGGAGAGCGCTATTGTCAAATTGAGCCGGACGGAACGACGATTATCCCGAATGGACGCTTGATTCGACCGATTGGAAAACAACTTCTGCTCGAGCCGCACCCGTATGGGTTGACGGTTTCAGCCGATGGTCAATTTGCCGTCACCGCCAATAGCGGCACTGAGCCGTTTTCGTTTTCTGTGATCCGCAATCCATTTTCAGATGAACCAGTCGTGCGTGACATTCCTGAAGGCGTGAAGACGGACGAGGGCGTTTTGAACGCCTGCTTTATGGGGCTCGCGACGGCCCCGCCTCCCAATACGCACATCCTCTATGCGTCGGGCGGTGATGACGGCACCGTCATGGTGTGGGACCTCAACGCGTATCAACGCATTAAGACCATTGATCTGAATGTTCCGTTCAATGGACGCGACTGGAAAGACGGTTATACCGGCGACCTGGTTTTATCGCCGGACGGCAAGCGCTTGTACGTTGTCGACCAGATGAACTTCCGCGTTGTGACCCTAGATACGGAGAGCGGTCAAATCATTGATGTCGTTGCGGTCGGGCGCTATCCGTTCGGTCTGGCGATGACGCCGGATGGAAAAAAGCTGTTTGTCGCGAACATCGGCCTGTTTGAATACAGCGCCGTCGAGGGATTTGATCCCAATCACTTTATTGATACAACGCTATCGTTTCCTGCGACAAAATACCTGTCGGATGAAATGAAAGAGGGAACGGTTGCCGAGGGCATTCAGGTTCCCGGCCTGGGCGAACCGAATGTTGATGAAGCGGTTTCGGTTTATGTTGTTGAACTTGATGATGCGGGGAAGGGAGCCGTGACCCAGCGCATTAAAACCGGCGTATTGGTGGGCGAAAAAGTTGAAGATATTCCCGCGTTGGGCGGCGCATCGCCGAACTCGGTTGTGACCGACGGGCGCTTTGTCTATGTCACCAACGGGACCAATGATTCCATCTCCGTCATTGATGCAGAAACGAATTCAATTGTTGATGAAATTAAGATCAATATGCCAGCGCCGTTTCATCTCTTGCGCGGCGTGATTCCATTTGGGCTCGCGTTGTCAGACGACGGATCGCGGTTATATGTCGCCGAGTCAGGCATCAACGCAGTTGGCGTCATCGACGCAAACGCTCGGCGGGTGCTGGGACATATCCCGGTGGGTTGGTTCCCCAGCAAGTTGAAACTCTCGCCGGACGGAAAACAACTCATCGTCGCTAACGCCAAGGGGTTTGGCGCCGGGCCGAACGGCGGGCCGGGCGTTGATCTGGAAGGCCGCTCCGGCATCGGTAACCTGATGCGAGGTACGGCGTCAATCTTCACCATCCCGCCGGAAAGCGAACTGGCGTATTACACGCAGCAGACCATTGATAACAATGTGCGCATTAGCTCTGAACGATGGGGCGAGGTTGGAGAGAACAATCCGGCGCCGCCCTATCCAGGCGCGTACCAATCGCCGATTGAGTACACGGTGTTTATCGTAAAAGAAAACCGCACCTACGATCAGGTGTTCGGTGAACTCGAAGGCGGGCGCGGCGAGTTGTCGCTGGTTGATTTTGGTTTAAATGAAACGGTGCGCTCTACGGCGCGTGAAGGCGATGTGGTTGAGGGCGTCAACGTCATGCCTAACCATCAGATTCTCGCGCGGCGCTTTTCAGCATCCGATAACTTTTATTGCGATTCAGACCATTCCGCCGACGGTCACCGCTGGTTGCAAGGCGTATATCCCGGCGTCTGGACCGAGACCGGGACGACCGCTTCTTACGGCGGGCGCCGAAAAGGCAAGATCATTTCTACGGCGCCGGGGCGCCGCGCAGTCACTGGGGCGTATGCGGGATTGATTCCAGAAGACTACATAGAAGTGGGTACTATCTGGGACCACTTTGACCGCTGGGGCGTTTCATTTTTTAACTTCGGGCTGGGGTTTGAATATCCTCAATCCAGCTATGGCGATGACCAGAAAAAAGACGTGAAATATACGGGGATTCAGATCGCCGTCAATTATCCATTGCCCGCGCCGTTGTTTGATCGGACCTCACGGCTGTATGCAACATACAATACCAATATTCCCGACCAGTTTCGCATGGATATGTTTGAAAAAGAGTTGAACGAACGCTGGTTGTCGGGCAACGAGCCGTTCCCGAAAATCATCACCATGTCACTACCCAACGATCATGGAGCGGGCGAACGCCCTGAGGCGGGGTATCCCTACCGGGAGTCGTATATGGCGGATAACGATCTGGCGTTGGGCCGCGTTGTGGAGTTGCTCAGCCACACGCCGTATTGGAAAAAGATGGCGATCTTTGTGACCGAAGACGACGCGCAAAACGGTCGCGACCATGTCGATCACCACCGCAGCATTTCGCTTGTGATTAGTCCTTATGCAAAACCCGGCTATGTGTCGCATGTTCACACATCATTGCCGTCGATATTAAAGACGATGAATTTGATTCATGGAATTCCCTATATCAACCAGTATGACGCCATGACGAGCGATTTATCGGACATGTTCCATGCCAAGGCGGATTTTTCGCCCTATAATGCAGTCCCGGTCGATAAACGCATTTTTGATCCGCAAAAAGCTCTTGATCCTTTCGATGAGAATTTCGATTGGGAATCTGTCTATGAATTTCCTGTAATGGACAGCCCCGAAGTCATGAAAAAATGGATGGAAGAAGACGCAGAACGCCGTATAGAGAGAGTGGATGAAAATTAAGAATTCAATCTTTATATTTGTATTATATTCGCTTCCTGTACTTGCCTGCGACGTGCCGGTGTTTCGGTATGCGCTTGAGCGCTGGGCGCCGGATGCGTATGAAATCAGCGTGTTGTATGACCAGGATTTATCGGACGAGCAAATCACGTTGTTAGAGCCTTTGCTTGAGAAAGACGCCGCGAAACCGGGGGGATACAATTACGTTATCCAATGGGTTGATCTGAGAGAAAATTCTGATGCGCCTGTGCTGCGTTTTCTCGATCAAAAGCCCTCGACGCTGCCGCTGCTTGTGTTGCGGTATCCGCCGAACGCCAAGCGCCCCTATGCGATATGGAGCGGCCCTTTATCAATGGAATCTATCCAGGTGTTGCTGACATCGCCTATTCGGACTGAAATTTCAGAAGCGCTTCTGAACAATACGTCCGCCGTGTGGGTGTTTCTAAACTCAGGCAACAAAGAACGCGATGATGAAGTGTTTGCGCTATTTGAAAACGAAGTGATGCGATTACAGCGTGAATTAAAACTGCCTCTGTTAGATGAGAATGCCGAGCGCGAAACCATCTATCTGGATGAAGCCTTAAAAGCGCAATTGGGCATCTCGTTTTCAATCGTTCGTTTGTCTCGCGATAATCCAGAAGAACAGGCGTTGATCGCGATGATGTTGGGAAGCGAAATTGACTTGCCTTTATATGCTCATGAACCGATGGCGTTTCCCATTTTTGGACAAGGACGATTGTTATATGCGTTAATCGGCGACGGCGTCAATCGCGAAACCTTACAAGATGCGGGACAGTTTTTGGTCGGCCCGTGCAGTTGCCAGATCAAAGATGACAACCCCGGCATTGATTTGATGATGCCGATTGTCTGGGCTGACCACATTGAAACTGAAATGGTGCGCGACCGTCCATTGCCTGCGCCGATTCCCGCGCTGGGCGGGATTAATGCAACTGGCGAACTGGTCGCGATGCAGCCCATTGAACAATACAAAAATACATCGGTTGACCCAGTTCTAATCAACTCGTTTTATGCTGTAGGCGTTTTACTTATCATTAGTTTGGCGGCTTCAGTCATTTTGGCGCTACGAAGTCGAGAATAATCTGTGAGGTTTTTTGTCATGCGTTTCTTTATTTATCTTTTAGTCATTGCTTCAGTTTCCTTGCCGTCATTCGCCGCCGACTGGCCGATGTGGCGTTATGACGCAGGGCGCAGCGCCGCCTCGCCGCATGAACTGCCAAGTGAAATGCACTTGCAATGGGCGAGAGAGTATCCCCAATTAAAACCCACCTGGGATGATCCACTCAATCGCGACTTGATGCAGTTTGATACCATTTATGAACCCATCGCGGCGAACGGCTTCTTATATTTTGGCTCGAACGCATTTGATAATGTGACCGCCTTAAACGCCGAAACGGGAAAAGAGGCCTGGTGTTTTCAAACGAGCGGGCCGGTGCGTTTCGCGCCGGTTGCGTATCAAGGCAACGTGTATTTCGTCAGTGACGACGGCTATCTCTATTGCGTAGACGGCGCCAGCGGTGAAGAACAATGGCGCTATCGGCCCATCAATAATGACCGCAAAGTGTTGGGCAACGAGCGCCTGATTTCAACCTGGCCTGCGCGCGGCGCTCCTGTGATTGAAGACGGCGTCGTCTATGCGGCTAGCGGAATCTGGCCGATGATGGGCGTTTTTATTTACGCGCTCAATGCAAAAAGCGGCGAAGAAATTTGGGTGAATGACGGGGCCAGCGCCCGTTGGATGGACCAGCCGCATAGTTCTCCCTCATTCGCCAGCATCGCGCCGCAAGGCTTGTTGGCCTTGTCCGGCGACAAGTTGCTCATTCCCGGCGGGCGTTCGGTGCCTGCATGTTTTGATAAGAACACAGGAAAATTTTTATACTATAAACTGGCCGAATCAGGAAAAACCGGCGGCGCGTTTACTGCTAGCGTTGGCGACTTTTTTGTGAATTATCACCGCGATTCCGTCGTGAGTCTGTATGACCTTTCAAACGGCGAGCGAGTGGTATCGACCTTTGGCAATATGCCCGTGTTGACAAAAGACGCCATCTACGGCAGCGGCGAGAGAATCGAAGCCTTTGATTACGCCAACTTCGGCGCCGTTGAGATCGAGCGTAAAGTCATTGACAAAAAGACCAATGAAGTTAAAACCGTTAAAGAAAAAAAATGGCGACTGAATCCTCTTTGGGGAATCGACGTTGACGCGACTGGCGACTTGATTCAGGCAGGAGATACTTTGTACGCTGGCGGCCAAGGCGTCGTCTCCGCCATACGCTTAAATGGGAATTCAGAACCGAAACTCGCATGGACGAAAAAAGTTGATGGAACCATTAAGCGCTTGATCGCGGCGGACGGGCGTTTGTTCGCGGTCACGCTGGAAGGGCGCATTTATGCGCTAGGCGAAGAAAAAATTGAGTTCGCGCGTCATCGGTTTCCGGGTGGAACTATCAGCATCAACCAAAAAGAGATTGACGAGGCAAATACTGCACTTCGTTCAACCAGCGTGAATGACGGCTATGCGTATCTCTTTGGCGCCGGGAACGGTGAGTTGTTGCATGCGCTGATTGAACAATCCAATTTACGGTTTATCGCCGTTGACGAAGAACAAGACATTGTTAAAACCCTGCGCGAGCGCTTTATTTTTGCCGGGCTTTATGGCAAGCGCGTCGCGGCGCTACGAGGAAATCCGGTTACGTCGCAAGCGCCGCCCTATTTGGCGGAGCTGATTGTCGTAACGCAACGTGAGATTCAAAAACAAAATAAAGAAACGCTCGAAGCGATATACAACATGCTGCGCCCCTACGGCGGGACGGCTTGTTTTGCTGTGAATGAAAATAATAAATCATGGTTGGTTCAAACTCTTCAATCACTTGATTTCCCTCAAGCAAAAATCGTTGAATCAGACGGCTATGTCCTTCTCAAACGCGAAGGCGCGCTGCCGGATTCAGACGACTGGACGCACCAATATGGCAACATCGCCAATACGCTCAAATCAGACGACTCGTTGGTCAAATTGCCGCTGGGGCTGTTGTGGTTCGGAGGCAGTTCCAACATGGACGTGTTGCCGCGTCACGGTCACGGCCCGCCGCAGCAAGTAGTCGATGGGCGTTTGTTTATTCAAGGGATGGATGAACTTTCCGCCCGCGATGTGTATACCGGGCGCATTTTGTGGAAACGAAAACTGACCGACCTTGGCAACTACGGCATCTACTATGACGATACCTACAAAGACACTCCGCTTGATCCTGCTTACAACCAGATTCATATTCCCGGCGCCAATGCGCGCGGTACGAATTATGTTGTGACTTCAGACATGATCTATATCATCGAAGGTTCCCGCTGCCGTTTGATTGATCCGGCCTCTGGCGACGACAAGGGCTTCATTGAGTTGCCTGCCTTTCCTGGTCAGGAAACGCCGGAAGATTGGGGATACATCGGCGTTGAAGGTGATTCATTGATCGCTGGCGCGGGCTTTGTGAGTTATACAGATTTCGTCTCCCTAAGCGAAGAACTGCAAAATAAGAAAAAACCGTTCGTGAATTATGACGTTACCTCTAGCAAACGGCTGGTGGTGATGGACCGCTATAGCGGTGATGTGCGTTGGACGTTCAAATCTGACTTGGGGTTTCGCCACAACGCGATTACCGTCGGCGACGGAATTCTCTACTGCGTTGACAAAATGCCTGACCCAGTGATGGATGCGCTTAAACGCCGAGGCAAAAACGCCTTTGGTACGCCACGGCTTTTTGCGTTTGACCTTAAAACAGGAGACATTAAGTGGAGCGCGACCGACCGCGTGTTTGGCACCTGGCTTGGTTATTCACATGACAATGGAGTTTTGCTCGAAGCCGGTCGCCCGTCGCGCGACATGATCTATGGCGAGCCGGAAGGCATGACCGCCTACCGCGCCAAAGACGGCGAAGTGATCTGGCGCAATCCCGAAGCGGAATACGGCGGGCCGTGTATCTTGCACGGTAAGACCATTATCACCGATCCATACGCGTTTGATCTGATGACGGGCAACAGGCTGGACCGTAAAAATGCGCTGACCGGCGCTGAAGAACCCTGGATGTACAAGCGCCAGTATGGTTGTAATTACGCCGTCGCGAGTGAAAACCTGCTGACTTTCCGTTCGGCGGCGGCGGGATTTTTTGACCTCGCCAACGATGGCGGCGTCGGCAACTTCGGCGGCTTCAAATCGGGCTGCACCAATACGCTGATCGCTGCGAACGGCGTGCTGAATGCGCCCGATTATACCCGTACTTGCTCGTGCGCGTATCAGAACCAAACTTCTCTGGCGATGGTTCACGATCCTGAAGTCGAAATGTGGACTTACAATCAAATAGACGCATCCGAAAGCGCGATCAAGCGGCTGGGTTTGAACTTGGGCGCTCCGGGCGACCGCCGCGCTGACAATGGAACGCTGTGGTTGGAATATCCATTCGAGGGCGGACCGACCCCTGAACTCGATATCAAAGTTGAACCTGAAGACGCGCGTTGGTTCCGGCATCACTCATTGCGTATGAACGGCGGCGATATGAAATGGGTCGCCGCATCTGGCGTTGAGGGCGTGAGACGAATCACGGTCAAGTTAGCGTCTGCTCCGGTCGCGACGACTTACAGCGTCCGGTTGTTCTTTATGGAACCCGGCGATGAGAAGCCCGGCGAGCGCGTGTTTGACGTATCGTTGCAAGGTCATTTAGTGTTGGATGATTTTGACGTCGCCGCTGAGGCAGGCGGTAAGCGTATTGGTTTAATCAAAACATTTGAAGAAGTGAAGATTGACGGTGCGTTAACCATTGAATTCACGCCCGGCGATGAAAACGGCCTGCCAATACTTTGCGGCGTCGAGCTGATAGACGAGTCTTCCATCGCCATGACGAATTGATCGTTCTCTTTGAATATCAACTGTGAGACGCGTCCAAGCCTGTTGTTTGAACTGGGTGAAACTTTCAATATTGCAATACAAAATCAGTTTGATAGCGCTCTTGTATCCATCTGGTATCTATCGGTTTAGCAATTTATGTCTATGTGTATTGCTACTTTTATTCGGCATAAAGCTCTAGCGTACGATATACTATAAGTAGACAGGAAATTGAAATTAGGCGAAGGGAATGGAAGGTGAGGGGAACAGAGGTGATATCATGTTACCAGTCAACCTTATGGGCGACGCAGCGGCTGCAACAGCCATGGTCGTTCAATCTACAAAAAAGCCTGAAACCGAATCGTCGGCAAACGCCAACCGGTTCAATCGTGAACTGAGCAATGTTCGCGACGCTTCCCGTCTGACCGTTACTCCGCTTTCTACCATCTATACTTACAATCCGGTTCGGGCGCACGAAGAGCGCTTGCCAACATTCTGGCGCCGCAAACATCCATCCGATCAACGCGAGCGAGAGCATGAACTGGCGGACGGCCCAAAGCCGAGGGCTTATCAGCCGCTATTATTTGATATGCGGACCGACCGTGTTGCGGACGAATATCAGCATGGCCGCCATGCGGAACGCATGGGTGTGGAAGTTGATATGAGGATTTAATACAGGTTTTTTCGTAATCAATTATGCGACCAGGGCTGCTGCTTTCGGCAAGTTGTTGACGTCACCAACAACAACCAAAGTCATCCCATCTTCGATTTTTGTGTCGAGAGTCGGCGCATAGTGAAACTGTTCTGAGTTGGGCAGTTTAATCGCGACTACGACCATGCCCGCATTTCGGTTTACATCGAGTTGTTCTAAGGTTTTTCCTTGTGCTTGCGTCCCTTTTGGTATGGGGACTTCTTCCACGCGCAATGTTCGGTCTTTGTCGCGCAGCATCTTATCGAGAAAGGTGACGACGGTTGGGCGGATCATTTCTGACGCCATCCGCAAGCCGCCGATCAAAGTTGGCGAGACGACTGAATCCGCCCCGGCGCGGTTGAGTTTGCTGAGGTGCTGGACATTTAATACTTTGCAGACAATACGGATATTGGGATTAATCTGCTTAGCCGTTACCACTAGTAAGAGGTTATCGCGGTCATCGGTCAGGCAGGCGATTAGGCCATGCGCTTTGTGAATTCCGGCAGCGTCTAAAATATCATTATCAGAGGCGTCGCCGTCAATCACGGGCGTGTTGGGGTAAGCCTCCCGCAACTCGTCAATTTTGTCAGGGTCGGCTTCAACCATCACAAACGGACGCTTGGTTTTAAAATATTCATCGGCAATGACCCGCCCCTGTCGGCCCATTCCGCAGATGATGTCGTGGTCGATGATTTTCTCCATCATCTTTTTGATCCGCCTTTGCCAGAAAAATTGTTTTGCTTCGCCTTCAACAATAAACGCCGTGCCGGTGGTGACGACAAACAACAACACGCCCATACCGGAGATGGCGTAGAGCCCAGTGAAAATTTGAGCGGCGCTGGTTTCGAGGTGGGTGACTTCGCCAAACCCGACAGTGGTTAAAGTGATTGACGCCATAAACCAGGATTCGACCCATGAGTCTTCAGGCGTTCCAAAATACTTAAAGCCGAGGACGCCGACCAGAAAGACGACCAGCAGAATTCCGACGCCGTCGATTAACCGGCGCCCCCAGATAAAGTGATTGTTGTTAAGAGACGCACTCATCTTAACTGCCAGGGCCATAACATCATCAATTCAAAATTCATTCTATTATCATGGTTCATTGACCGCACCGTTGTCAATCAATTTTTTTGGATATCCAAAGTAATAGTTTCCGAATTGCTTTATTTCCCGGTCTGTTGGAATGGATTGCGTGGAAAATGTGATATAAGGGCCCGCCGCGTCAGATGCGCGATGGTCGACGATTGCCTGCCACATTTCTTCTTTGCTGACTTCGCCCCATCCGCCCGCGTCGGTGCGGCGCCCGGTTTTTACGTTGACGTAATCAGCGAAATGCGGCGGCCCTTCGGGCAGATGAACAATGGCGTCAGGCGAAGAGGTTTCGATAACCTCACGGCAGACCGCTTCTTCATCCTCATACATCGGGATATCGCGATTCACGGTTGCGAAGACCGCCATGTGCATCATGGTGACGCCGGGAAAGAATGCAGGCTTGATTGAGTCGTTCGGCCCCATCAGGCTCAGGCACGGCAAAGGAACCAACGCGAGCAACGGAAGTAATACTGCACGGCGGCGGGTGATGGCGCCCTCGGCCCAATGTTTGAAATGAAACGCGGCAAGCGGAGCGAGAAACAATGCGCCGTGCATAAAAAAGCGCCCGCCGTATTGAAACAGCATCGGCAGGAAACCCAGAATCTGGCTGCGGAACACCTCTGTGCCATGTTTGCGACTGCGAAACCATCCCCAGATGACAAGGCCGATCATAATTGGATTCAAGATTTGCAACCAACCAAGCCGATTGAGAATCGCATCCAACGTCCAGCCTTGCGGCCCGCCCGAGTGCATCCAATCCGCATTCGCGTAATAGCGGACGGTCCATGGCAGGGCGATGATTAAGCCGCCTGCGATAACGATCAAAGCGTGTTTCATACAGTCGCGGCGATACAGCCCCAAAACAAAAAATGCCAGGCACATTAAAACGGGCATCCCCGTATGAAAATAAAATGCAGCGCCGAGTAAAATGGCTCCCCAATAGGGTTTCTTTTTTAGTATGCACAAAATAATTAGCGGCCAGAGCGATGACGCAATCGAGGCGGGAAGCGCGAGCAAATTGCCAAAGTTATACATAAAATTCATCATCAGGATGATGAGCGACAGGTACGCCCAGGCAGGGGCCGTTAACTTACGAATCAAAAGCCATGCGGTGAATAACGCAAACGGGTATTGCAGCATTTGCACATTAGAGAATCCGTTTTCAACTCGTTCCGGTGAACCCGCAAAAAATGCAATCAATAAATGCAAACCCGGCGGGTAGAGGTGAGGGCGGCCCAAGGGCTGAAATTCCCAATCGTCCCAATAGGGAACCGTCCCCTGCGTCAGAATATTTCGCGCCGCAGCCATGTGGTAATAGTTATCGCTGATGCCGGAATATGCCAGCAGGTTTTCTTTTTGGACTGCGAGCAGTACGAAGACGAATGCGATTAACCCCAGGCTGAATTTATCGAGCGCGTGTTGAAACAAAGGCGCGCTTGGGTCGGTTTGTTGCAGCGGCGTTCGTAAGGCAAGCGTACGGTCAAGCCATTGAAAGAATGCGATAGCGATATAGACCAGCGCAAATCGCCAGAAGCCTGCAAAGAAGAGAAGCGTTCCAAAAAAGAAGCAGGGGTAACTGAGTATTCGCGCGGGGACGCGCAGCCAGTTGCGATTGATGGGGCGGTTCCATAGCCATAAGCCGAGAGGCCATAAGCCTGCATTGCAGGCGATGAACCCAAGCCAGTGCCATCGCGGGCCGACGCAATAAATCGACAACGAACGCAGCCAATCAATCAGCAGCGCCGGGAGTGATGCAATCCATAGAAGAACAGCCTTTAATTGGTCCATAGTCGTTGTCATCTATTTTTCATACGGAAACGTCTCGTTTATTTCAGCGTCTGAAAGTTCTTTGATATAAGTCCCCAGGCGCTCTTTGAGAATTTCAAGAACCTGTTTGCCTTTGTCTGCGCTGGCTCTGCTTGGATCGCCGACGCCGGAATTGGTGGTGACAATGTCCCAGGGGCGGGTGATTTGCACCCAGCCTTGATTGATGGCTTCGAAATTGGATGATTTGACAGCGCCGCTATCGGCTAGTGATACGTCGACCAATTCGGGGAAACAGTGCATGGCGATGCTGGTTTCCATTTCGCCCGCGTGGTCGTCGGGGTTTTCGAAAATATCGAAGTAAACATCTTTGACGACAGCGAACCAGTCGATCAGGCTGATGAATACGCTGGTATGAGGAAACAATTCGCGCAAAGTGTGTTTGAGGCTGTTGCCGCCGTGCCCGTTTAAGATTACCAGATTATGGACGCCGTGGGTTTCGAGTGAATTGACCAGGTCGGTAATCAACAGGTCGAGCGTCGATGGGTTGATCGACATCGCCATCGGAAATCCCAACAGGTTGGTGTCAACGCCGTAAGGGATGGTCGGCAAAAGCGCGACGTTGGCGCCTTGCTGATGGGCGTATTCACATAGCATGTCGCCCAACAGGCCAACCGTAATGGCGTCCGTTCCATACGGAAGGTGCAGGTTATGCGGCTCGGTGGCGCCGATGGGCAAAACTGCGACCTCATACGGATGTTCTTTCACAAAACTATATTTTGTTTCTGAGAGTCTCCAGGGTTTCATTCAACGCCTCCCAAATGTGGTCACTCTTTATAACATATTATGAGAAACAATAGAATCATTACGCGTAGACATAGAATTCAAAGCGCTTTTTAACAAAAATAGAGTAGATAATTATAATTAGAGTGTTTGTCAAAAACATGTGCGGTAAGCGCGCCCGTAGAGTTCAGCGATAAATACCGTTACGGAAACGCAATCCGCACAGTATTCGGGCAACCACTATAAAAGTTTGATAAGCATTTTGTTGACGAGGAAAATAATGACAGCGACAGGTAATTTAACCTGGGTCGGTTCTATCCAACAGAACGGCGTAGTCGGAGCAGGCGGCGCGGGGTTTCCATCTTACGCAAAATTAAAAACGCCGGTTGAGTATGTTTTACTCAACGGCGCTGAATGCGAGCCGCTTCTTCATAAAGACAAAGAATTGATGAAGCGCTTTCCCGATGAAATTGTGGAAGGCCTCAAGCGGGTGCGCGATCATCTGGGCGCATCCGAAGTCGTGTTGGGCGTGAAGCACAAATATCACGACGTGATTGAACTCTTGGAAGCGCGTTGTGACGACAAGATGCGGGTGTATCACCTCCCCGACGCTTACCCGGCGGGCGACGAGTTTGTTTTGGTTTATGAAGGAACCGGGCGGGTGATTCCGCCGGGCGGGTTGCCGCTGCATGTTGGCTGCGTGGTGATGAACGTCGAGACCATTTTGAACATCGTGCATGACAAGCCGGTCACGACGAAATATCTGACGGTGGCTGGCGCGGTGAATGATCCGAAGACGGTTGAAGTTCCAATCGGCGTGTCGATTCGCGAAGTGATTGAGGCGTGCGGCGGGGCGTCGGTTGAACCGTACGCGGTGCTGACCGGCGGCGCCATGATGGGCAAACTGCCCGCCAGTCTGGATGAACCGATTACGAAGACTACGGGCGGACTATTGGTCTTTCCGACTGACCACTCCTTGATTCATAAATACCAACGCACCGAAACCGCGATCAAAGTGATCGGGAAATCGGCTTGCGATCAATGTTCTTTTTGTACCGAACTCTGCCCGCGTTATTTGTTGGGGCATCCCATCGAGCCGCATAAGGCCATGCGCGCTTTGGGATTCAGCCATGAAAAATTAAGCCTGATCGGCGGTTCAATGTTTTGCTGCGAGTGCAACATTTGCAGCCTGATTGCATGTCCCGAAGACCTTGATCCCAAAAATGTATGCGTGATGAATAAGGTCGAACTGCGGGCCGAATCCTATAAGTACCCGGAAGATGCGCCTAAGCGCGACGTGCATGGAATGCGCGAAGGCCGCCAGACGCCGATCTCAAGATTGATTCAAAAACTGGGGCTGTCTGAATTCACCAACAAAGGCCCATTGACGGAGATTCCGCTGAACCCGAAATTCGTAACGATTCCATTGCGCCAACACATTGGCGCACCCGCGCAGGCGGCGGTGAAGCGCGGCGACCGCGTACGCGTCGGCGATGTGATCGGATCCATTGAAGACGGTCAATTGGGGTGTCCCGTTCATGCCAGCATGGACGGCGTTGTCCGTGAAGTAAATGAAACGCAAATTATCATTGACGCATAAGGAACGAATCCATGTCGCAAGCCATTGGAATGTTAGAACTTTCAAGCATCGGCGTCGGCTTTGAAGCCCAGGACGCCATGTTAAAAGCCTCTTCGGTGAAATTGTTGATCGCACGAACGATCTGTTCGGGCAAGTACGCGGTGGTGGTTGGCGGCGAGGTCTCAGACGTGCAAAGCAGTCTGGAAGCGGGCATTGCGCTTTGCAAAGACGCGCTGATCGACAAACTGTTGATTCCCAATGTGCATCCCAGCGTTTTTCCGGCTGTCTCGAATTCCGTCGAACTCAAAGCCAGCGATTGTGGCGCGATGGGCATCGTCGAGACTTTCACGGTGTCGTGCATTCTCGAAGCGGCGGACGCAGCCGCCAAAGCGGCGGACGTGACCCTGTTTCGCGTTCATGTCGCGATGGCGATTGGCGGCAAAGGGTTTCTTCAAATTACCGGCGACGTGTCTTCGGTACGCGCAGCGGTCGCCGAAGCCGCGCAGGTCGCGATTGAACGCGGCGTGTTGGTGAGCAAGGTGGTCATCCCCAATCCACGCGAAGAGCTGTTTTACGAAACCATATAAATGTAGTATTGCTCATACCCATCAAACGGTTCCGCATCAATGTTCAATTGATCGCCAGGTCAATTCTTGTCGGCATAATTTTTGAAATACATAAAGGATGTGTTATGAAAACTACCTCTTTTCTATTCATCGCCATTGTTTTTACTATGCAATTTGCTTCCACTGAAACAGTTGAGGTTGGAGAATTCCCTCAGGAAGTCGCGCAAACGTATACCACCAGCAACGGACTGCCTTCAAACCAGATTAACTGCATCGCCGTGACCGACGACGGCGTGGTCTATGCCGGGACAGACAAGGGAATTGCAGTTTTTAAGAATGAAAAATGGTCAACATTAACGACTCTAAATATCATGATGGAAGGCGACGCCATTGTTCATGCAATTGATATTCGTGAGAACCGGGTCGTTGCAGCAGTGAGAAATAAATTATTCGTATTTCCTGTGAAAGATGCAGGCAGATTTCTTCCCGATATGTCATTAGAAACTGAAGACTTTTCTGGAATTGCACTGGCGCCCACTGACCAGTTCAGCCCAACTGTTGTTCTGAGCGCAAATTACAGTGGATTGTATCAGCATGTAAATGTTACTCGGCGAAGCGAGAACCAGAAATCAAATGTTATTTCGCAAGCCTATGTTTATTCTCTTGCAATAAATGATTTGGGGCGTATTGCTTTTGGCGCTGCTGATGGTTTGTATATGAGAACAAAAACAGACAAGCATGCCCAGTTGTTATTTCCCAGTGACTCTCAAGGGCGGTCGTGGGCGCCGAGGGATGTGCGCGCCGTCGACTTTGATAGAGACGGCAACCTGTGGTTTGCCAGTCCTCAAGGGATAGGCAAGTGGGACGGCGAGTCCTGGACGCTTTTCGAAGGCAAAGACGGCTTGCCCTATAACGATTTTACCTGCATGGATGCAAGCAATGATGACGTATGGTTCGGTACGCAGAAGGGCGCCATTTTTTATGACGGCGATGAATTTCATTACCGCCAGGGGCTGCGCTGGTTGCCGGACGATGAAGTCAACGGCGTCGCTGTCGATCAAGACGGCAACGCCTGGTTCGCTACCAAGGCGGGCGTGGGCGTGATTCGCCGCGTTCCAATGACGCTGGCGCAAAAAGCCGCTTACTATGAGAATGAAGTTGAGCAATACATCAAACGCACCGAGTACGGCTATCTCTCCGAAGTCCACTTAGCGAAGCCCGGCGACCGCAGCGAGATCATTTATTCCGACAGCGACAACGACGGCCTTTGGACCAGCATGTACGGCGCGGGCGAATGTTACGCCTTCGCAGCAACAAAAGACCCCGACGCGAAACGACGCGCACAAGAATCTTTTGAGGCGCTGCGCTTTCTCAGCGTCGCCCCCGACCAAGGCGTGATAGAACAACAGCCGGGGTACGTTGCGCGTACGGTCTTACCAACCACGGAACCTGACCCCAACAAACGCCACGGGCACACCATTGAAGGCCAGCAGGAACACCGCGATAACCAAGATGCGTTGTGGAAGGTCTACACGCCGCGTTGGGTCAAAACCAAAGACGGCAAGTATTGGTATAAGACTGATACCAGTTCCGACGAACTCGACGGGCATTACTTTTTCTATCCGCTCTATTACGACCTGGTCGCTGACACAGAGGCCGAAAAAGAGCGCGTACGCGAAGTGGTTCGCAATCTGACCGACCACTTGCTGCGTAATAATTTTCGTTTGATCGACCACGACGGCGCGCCCGCCCGCTGGTCAGACTACTCGCCCGAAGCGCTCAATACCGAACACTATTGGTATAACGAACGCGGTTTGAAATCGCTCAGCATGTTGACGTATCTCGCTGTGGCGGAACATATTACTGGCGACGAAACATACGGCGCCGCTGCCCGTGAACTGATGGAAAAACACAACTACGACACCAACGCCATGGTGACCAAAATTCAATTCGGGGTCGGGTCGGGCAATCAGTCAGACGACGAGATGGCGGTCATGTGCTATTACAACTTAATTAAGTACACAAACGACCCCGTCTTGCGCGAAGAAATGGCCTATTCGTTCTATAAATATTGGATTCTCGAACAGCCGGAGATGAACCCGTTTTTCAACTTCGCCTTCGCCGCCAGCGCGGCGCGGAATCCCCATTATAAAAATCCCTGGGGCGAATACACCCTTAAACCGTGGGACGGTTGGTTGGAAGATTCCGTCGCGACGCTGACCGGGTTCCCGCTGGACCGGGTGAACTGGCCGCTGCAAAACAGCCACCGGCTGGATATCGCGCGGCTTATGCGCCAGGCGGAAGTCGATCCCTACGATGAGCCGGGGCGCGACCGCGGGCTGCGGGTAAACGGTAAGGTATTGCCCATCGAAAACCGCCATTTCAACCATTGGAACACCGATCCGTATTCACTGAATTACGGCGGCAACGGGCGCACTCTAGCCAGCGGCGCCGTCTATCTGTTGCCTTATTACATGGGGTTGTATTACGAATATATTCAGTAGATTGGCGTATGTTCGCATCGCGCACGTGATTCGTAATGTTTATCTATTTGATAGACATCCTTCAATTTGAAAGTAAGAGTGAGAATGGTTTTCGTTGATGTCAATTCTCGAGTTCTTTTCGTAAGGCTTGTGTCTTGAGTGTCTACGGGTTTGTTTCGGGCGCTCTCGGGGGAATTGGTACGGTGATTGCGCTAAGAGAAAGCGCAATCATTTATTTCAAGGAGAGAGATAATGAAATTAAGTTGGAACCCTATATTCGTATTCACATTGTTGCTGACGGTTAGCCTGTCATCCCAGGCGGCGCTGCAATCAACCGTAAAATTTGAAGACGTGAAATTGACGCTGCCCGAGGGCGGGGGCGTTTTGAGTTTTAATTATCCAGACGTATTCAATTTGCTGCTGACGGATTGTGTGATCTCGTATGACATTGATATGAGCAAAATCAAGCAAACGGACGCAGGGAAGACGCCGTTCATCTCGATTGGAATGCGCGAAGTGATGGACTCACCGGATGAGTGGGACAATTTCATCCCTGGCGACGTCGGCGTACAGCCGGGCGGAAAAGGCGGTTGGCTGCTCTCGCTGGTCGGTGATCTGAGCGGCGCGAATAATTCATTTGATTTTAACGATAAGCACCAGTTGCAGACATCAGGCTTTATTGAAGAAAACGCCTACGACGCCGAATTCATCAACGGCACTCTTTCGGCGAGCGGCGGTTCAATTGGTTCGGCGCCGCCCTACAACTTCGGGATATGGTTTGATCGTAAAAAAGCCGGCAAATTTATTGAAGATTCCTGGGGCTATATCAAAGGCGTCAATTACGAAACGGAAGGAAAGTACAGCATTCAGATTCATTATCATGCAACCAGCGCCAGTGAAGGCGTGATGTTTGCTTCGATCAATGGAATGCCGCAGGGTTTCTACCCGTTCGGCGACCGTCCGCCGCTTCATTACCCGGCGGGAATCACTTTTAGCGGCGAGATGTCGAAGATGCAGGTTTTTGTTGGGATTCTCGGCGATCCGCTCGACACCCGCGGCGAAATCCCCATCGACAATTTTTCAGTGGCGGTCTATGGAAAAGGCGAGGCCATTTCTCCTTCTGCGCCTGACATCACGCCGCCGACGATCTTTCTTCGCGGACCGTCATCCATCACGGTTGAACAAGATAATGACGCGGTGAAGACGCTTGATCTGAGCGCGTTTGCGATGGACGATCAGGATGGTTCGATTGAAGTTGTTGCGGACGAGAGTGATGTGAATTATAACAAATCCGGTTTGTATAAAATTAAATATAGTGCGACCGATTCCGCTGGCAACACTGCAACCGCGCAACGTACAATCAATGTTAAGAAAAATGCAAAACTTGACGGCGCCATCTCTAGCGGAAATTATTCAAGCCTTGATTTCACTTCCCCTGACGGCGGCGGAATCGACCACACATCCTATCGTGACGTTTATGATTTGACGCAGCATGATATTCGCTTGTCGTATAAAGTTGATCTAAAAAAAGTCAAACAAACAGCCCCCTGGCGCTCTGTTTTGGTTGAAGTTGGTTTGCGCAATTTCACCAGTGAACCAACGCCGTTAGACAATTTTAATCCAGGACAATTTGAGTCTCACCCCGGCGGCAAGGGCGGCTGGATGATCTCTCTGGTCGGCGACTTAGAAGATAACCCGAAAGTTGTGAATTTTAATGATAAACACAACCTGCAAACATCAGGTAATATTGATGAACTCGCTTACGATGTGTTGTATTCAAAAAGTGGGTATGAAGTGACAGAACCGTTGGGAATCGGCATTCCCTTCAGTTATGGAATCTGGTTTGACCGCTCAAACGTCGACAAAACTTCGCGGAAATTGTGGGGCGCTCATCCTTCGCGTACATACAATACAAATGGAACCTATGATATTGAAATCACCTACAGCGCGATATCGGAGAAACAGGGCGTGATGTTTAGCCGTGTGAATGGCGTCCCGCAGGGGTTTTTCCCAACCTATGACGGCCCGCCGTTGTTGATGCCGGTCGGCGTTGATTTCACCGCAGACCTGAAAAACCTGCAACTCTTCGCCGGTCTGTTGTCTGATCCTGACTATGCAAACGGCGAAGTGGAAATCAGCAATATTAACATTGAACTGCATCCAAAAGCATCGTTGGGCGCACCTGGATTTTTGAACGAAAAGGAATGAATAAGATAGGAAATTCAATGAAATTACATACGTTATTGTTCGTTATCTTCGCGGCGTTTTGCGCGCCGCATTCATTTTGCCAGCCCGCGTCAGAATTCATTGTGCCGTTGAATGTACCGGACGGCGCGGTCTCGATGCGTATGGTTTTGGTTCCCGGCGGCGAGTTTCATGCGGATCTGAACGCCTCAACGGTGATGCCGCAGTTCTACATTGGCGCCTATGAAGTCACCCAAGCGCAATGGCAAGCGGTGATGGGCGAAGCCAATAATTCGTTTTACCCGGGCGAAGACCGACCAATGGAATTGAGTTTTAACGATGCGCAACAGTTCGTTGAAAAACTCAATACGCTTGGGCTGGGTGAATTTCGCTTGCCCTGGGAAATCGAATGGGAGTACGCGGCTCGGGCGGAAACCGCGTCGCTCTTCTGGTTCGGCGATGAGATGGATTGCAGTTTGGATGGAACAAGTTATTGCGAATGGTTTGACCGCTTTATGTGGTGGGCGGGTAATTTTCGCGTCGGGACGCAAATCAATCTCGGCTCGAAAGATGTCGGACAAAAAGAAGCCAACGCCTGGGGGCTGTATGACATTCACGGCAATATGAGCGAATGGTGTTTAGACGGGCGCATTGAGCCTGCCGACCCCGAAGTTGCAGATGATGAGGCTACGCCGTTACGCGTGTTAAAAGGCGGTTCATGGGGAGACGCGGCGGGGGAATGCGCGATTGCGTCCCGCAGCGAATTGCCGGAGGGATTTCGCTCGCCCGCCTTGGGCGTGCGCCTGGTTTTGATCACTAGCGAACTGACAAATATTAGTGATTGGGAGCAATACTGAACTATAAGCCATCTCAAAATTACTTCTACATACCTTACATACCTAGCGTCTGGCATGGGTACATCTCTGCTTGCTTCAGTGCGGGCTTTCAGGTACTTATGCACAGGCGCTCCCATAGTTGCACCCATACCAGGAACAGGTGGTATTTTCTTGACAAGGTTTAAACTCCTGTCGAAAAGATTCGTTTTCACAATGCGTATTTGATGTATAATTAAGTATGGATGCATATTTTACAATTCATACTTGAAAGAGATGGTCCGATGAAAGCCACAGTCGCCGAACGCGGGCAGGTAACCATCCCAAAAGAAATTCGCGACCAATTAGGAATAACGCACCGCACTGTTCTTGAATTTCGTGAAGAGCGCGGCCGTATGATTGTTGAAAAGGTATCAGAGACAGACCCTGTCTCTGAAGTTACCGGATGTCTGAAATTGAAGAAATCAACGGATGAGTTAGTTGATGATCTGCGCGGTAAAGCATGATTACCGCAGTTGATACCAACGTTCTGATTGATGTCTTTGGCAATGATCCAAAACATGCTTCGCATTCTGCGGCTGCCTTGAGGCAATGTATTCAACAAGGCCAGTTAGTGGTATGCGATATTGTTTGGGCTGAACTTTGTTCGATTTTCCCATCTCCGATGGTGTTCGACGAAAAGATGAAGCATGTAGGAATCTTATATTCGCCAGTGAACCTCGAATCGGCTTCATTGGCGGGCGGGCTTTGGAAACGATATCGTTCTCAGGGCGGCAAGCGTAATCGAATTATCTCAGACTTTATCATTGCGGCACACGCAAAAACGCAGGCGAACCGCTTACTGACTCGCGACCGGGGATTCTATAGAAGTTACTTCAAAACACTAAAAATCATCGACCCTAGCAAATGAAAAGCCCAGCGATTTTTTTACTGGGCTTTTTTCTATGCTTCCGGCCTTCTGCCCGGCGGGCGTTGGCCCGCGCCTTTTTGGTCGCCATGACCTAAGTCGGCTTTTGCCTGATCGGCGTAAGTCAATAAGCGCTTGACGACATGGGGGTTCTGCTTCGATACATCGCGTTGTTGCCCTACATCATTACTCAGATCAAACAGCGCGAGTTCCGTCCGTCCCTGTTGATATTTGGCGGGCATGCCGTTTCGTCCGCCGGGACGCCCATTCAGGGTTCGGTAGGGGTGGGGCAGGTGCAGGCTCCAATTTTCGCTGCGGACTGCTTCCAAATTCTTGTTCCAATAAAAATAGAGCGCTTCGTGCGGCGATTGAGCGCCGGACGTTCCATTCATCAGCGGGAGAATGTCGAGGCCGTCTATCGGATGATGCGGCAACCGTGTTCCTGTTAATCCTGCCACGGTTGGTAAAATATCAATTGTCATCGCGGGTTGGTTGCATACATGGCCTGCGGGCAAGGTTCCCGGCCAGCGCATGAGGCAGGGCGTGCGGACGCCGCCGTCCCAGGTGGTGCCTTTGGCTTCGCGTAACGGTCCGGCGGAGCCTGCATGGTCGCCGTAACTCACCCAGGGGCCATTGTCGGAGGCGAAAATTACCAGCGTGTTTTCCGTTAAGCCAAAACGGCGTAGTGAAGACATGACGCGGCCTACTGACCAGTCGATTTCCATCATCACGTCGCCGTAGAGTCCGTGTTTTGATTTGCCCCTGAAGTTATCCGAAACGTGCAGCGGGACGTGAGGCATACTGTGCGCTAAATACAAAAAGAAGGGGCGCTGATGGTTCTTCTCAATAAAATTCATCGCGCGGAAAGTGTAATCGCGCGTCAGTTGGGTCTGGTCAGGGTTGTACTCAATGATCTCATTGCCTTCGATGAGAGGCAATTTAGGGAAACTATCCGTTTCAGGGTGAAATGGCCACATATCGTTTGAGTAGGGCAGTCCATAATATTCATCGAAGCCGTGTTGCAGCGGCAAGAATTGCGAGTGGTCGCCTAAGTGCCACTTGCCGAAAATGGCGGTGGCGTAGTCTTTTTGTTTGAGCAATTCTGAAATCAACATCTCATTATCATTGATGCCTATCTTGCTGCCGGGGCCGGGCGCCCCGAGGATGCCGACCCGGTTTGGATAGCAGCCCGTGAGCAAGGCCGTGCGCGAGGCGCCGCATACTGGTTGGGCGACATAGAAGTCGGTGAAGCGTACGCCTTCCGCCGCCATGCGGTCGAGGTTGGGAGTTTCAAATCCTTCGGCCCCGTTGACGCCGATGTCAGCCCAGCCCTGGTCGTCGGTGTAGATGATGACGATGTTTGGCATTTGCGTTTGGTTATGATTCGCGGTTTGCTGCATGGTTGCGCAACTATTTAACGCAAGAGCGCCGCTGGCGGCGGCGAATTGGCGAGTGAACGCCCGGCGTGTGATCGGAAGAGCCATATCGCTCCCTTTCTCGCTTTCTATCAAAATCTCTATTACAATTATGAAACGCAACCAAATTGAACCGTTTGAGTCACGGGATTGCGTATTGCTTACTCTAACGAAATTAATGGGAGAATGCCAATGTTTAAGACGTACAAATCTGTATTTGTATTATTGACCACATGCCTGCTGACGGCGACGACGGCTGGAGTGATTCTATTCAATGCGAACGCGGCGCAAGAAGTAAAAAAAGAAGATACGAAAATCGGGTTCGTGCATATTGTCTTTTTCTGGATCAACGAAGACGCCAGCGAAGCGGACGTAAAACAACTCATGGATGACTGCATCAATTACTTGGGCGCAGTGGAAAGCGTGCAGGATATCAAAGTCGGGACGCCTGCGGGAACGCCGCGCGATGTGGTCGACAACAGTTACGGCGTGTCGTTGATTGTGTCCTTCAAAGACCGCGCCGGGCAGGATTACTACCAGAAGGCGCAAAAACATTTGGACTTTATCGAACGCAATAGCAAGACGTGGAGCAAGGTTCAAGTTTACGACATGATCCCGAAGTAATTACACGGCGTGGTTGTCTTTATTGCAATTCGTTTTACTGCCTGAAAGATGCGAGGGGAGGGCGAACCTCCTGGTGAGCCGCAATGAAACAATGCCATTTCTCAATTGCGCGGCTCGTCAGGAGACTCGCCCTCCCCAAATAATTCGTATTACGCTTTGTCTGTCGTGGTTCCGAGTTCGTCCCAGGTGACCACACTGCCTTCGAATTTCTTGGTTTTCGCTTTGTACATCGCCATGCGTCCCATCAGCGCTGTGAGGGTTGAAAGCCGGCCTGTTTCGACGTTGCTGCGCGGCGTTTCTTTGTTGCGAATATGATTGGCGAAGGCTTCTAACTCCAAAGAGGTGCCGTATTCCCAACTGGTGACTTTTTCACCGAAGCGGACGGGCTTGGCGTCTTCGCCGCGCGGATGCATCTCTCCAGAATGAAAATCAATTCCACCCTTCGTGCCGTGAACAATAAGCCCTTCGCTACGGAAATGATGGGCGAGATAGAACAAGTGCGTGTAAGAGAAGATGGCGCCGTTGGCGAACTCAAATGCGACGGCGGATTGATCTTCTGAGTTATGTTCATATTTCAGGTCGCGGCCCGGCCCGATAATATGACCGATGCCCATTGCGCGGATGGGGGCTTCGCCCGCCGCCCAGCTCATGACGTCGACGTGGTGGCAGGCTTGCTCGACTAACTCGCCGCCAGAAAGAGCGACGTTCGCCACCCAGCCGCCGACCGACCATTCCCAGTGCCAATGGCCTTGCATGAAAGTGAGGTCGCCGATATCGCCGTTATGGACAAGCGGCATGCCGTCAACGAAGGTGGGCGCATAGCGACGTTGGAAGCCGATTTGGTAAATACCTTTGGCTTTGCGAGCGGCGCGGACGATTTTGTCGACGTTTTGTACATTGGCGTCCATGGGTTTTTCGCTGAAACAGTGGATGCCGGATTCCAACACAGGTACGACGACCTTGGCGTGATTGCCGACTTCGGTGGCGACGATGCAGCCATCGAGTTTTTCGGTATCAAGCAACTTGCGGAAATCCGAATACACCGTCGGTTTGTATTGTTCACAAATATATGCAGCCGACTTGCGGCGGTCTTCGCGCAGGTCGCATATCGCGGCGATACGAATGCCGGGAATGTTGGTGATGCGTTTGAGCAGGCTTTGACCGCGTCCGCCGCAGCCAATAATGCCCAATACGACTTCATCGTTGGCGCTGCGCGCCGTTTTGGCGATTCCTAAGGTAAGGGCGGTTGCGCCTACGGCGCCGAGCCCGCTTTGTTTGACGAATGAACGGCGGCTTGTTTTCAATTCCAACATGACATCCTCCTGCAGAATGGTTCTTCAAATTTAGACATAAAATGGTAAGACGCTTCTATCATCCCAAAGCCGCGCGGCCGGGTCAAGCAATGCGCAAGGGGAGAAACTGCTTTATAAGCGGTAATGTTGCAGTTAAACTGAATATCAATGAATACAAATAGTTTCACCAAAGTGAACCAGTCCAGTTAAAACCTATGAGAGTTAAATAATGACGAACCTTGACCTGCCGGTAATTGAGAATGTTGAACAATACATTAAAGAGATCGCCGCATCGGCAAAAGCGGCGGGGCGTGTGGTCGCTGCTGCATCCACCGCTGCAAAAAACCAGGCGCTGCTTGAAGCCGCGCGGCGTATCCGTACCTCGAAAGATAATATCCAGGGACAAAACAAACTTGATTTAGCCGCCGGGCGTGACAAAGGCTTGTCGTCTGCGATGCTGGATCGCCTCGAACTCAACGATAAACGCATCGAAGGCATGGCGGTCATGCTGGAAGAAGTGGCGGCGCTGCCTGACCCGGTTGGCGAAATCACCGACATGCGCACCCGGCCCAGCGGCATCCAAGTGGGGCGGATGCGGGTTCCATTGGGCGTGGTTGGAATGATCTACGAATCGCGCCCGAACGTGACCGTTGACGCGGCGGCGTTGTGTCTCAAATCGGGCAACGGCTGTCTATTGCGCGGCGGGTCGGAGGCCATTCATTCTAATGTTGCATTGGCGCGGCTGCTGCAAGCGACCTTGCAGGATTGCGGCCTGCCTCGTGAAGCGGTGACCTTCGTTGAAACCACCGACCGCGCTGCTGTGCAAACCATGTGCAAACTACAAGGAAAATTAGACGTCATTATCCCGCGCGGCGGCAAGGCGTTGATCGAAGCCGTCGTCGAAGCGGCGACCATTCCCGTGCTCAAACATTACGATGGTAATTGCCATGTATACGTCCATGCGGACGCCGATATCGACATGGCGCTCGATATTTGCATTAACTCGAAGACGCAGCGCACCGGCGTTTGTAATGCGGCGGAATCGTTCATCGTCCATCAAGACATCGCCAAAGATTTCATGCCTCGCCTGTTGGCGGAAATGAAGCAGCATGACGTTGAAGTGCGCGGCTGTGATAAGACGCGCAGTTTTGATTCAAAAATCAAAGTGGCGACCGAAGATGACTGGTATGCGGAATATCTCGATAAGATTGTTGCGATTAAGATTGTCGATGCCTTTGAAGACGCCGTCGATCATATCGAGGCGTATGGTTCCCGGCACACCGACGCTATTGTGACCGAAAGTTACGCGATGGCGCGGCGGTTTATCCGCGAAGTCGATTCCTCATCCGTCATGGTGAATGCTTCGACCCGGTTCTCTGACGGCGGCGAATATGGCTTGGGCGCTGAGATGGGCATTTCGACCGATAAACTGCACGCCCGCGGGCCGATGGGCATCGTCGAATTGACCTGCCAGAAGTTCATTGTTTTCGGCGATGGAACCATTCGCGAGTAATGATTTAATCATGAAAGAAATTAAACAACGGGTGGGCGTTTACGGCGGCGGATTCGATCCCGTCCATAACGCCCATTTGCTTTTAGCAAAAACGGCAGTCGATGCGCTTGGATTAGACCGGGTGTTGTTTGTTCCATCGGCGGGGCAGGCGCATTATAAAAAAATATCAAACCTTGCTTCCGGTGAACACCGATTGGCGATGTTGAAACTTGCGCTTGCGGGCGAATCGGCGTTCGAGGCAAGCGACATCGAAATTCAGCAAGACTCGTTTTGTTATACCATTGATACGCTGCGTAAACTTCGCTCTGACAATCCAGAGACGGATTACATTCTTCTCATTGGCGGCGATTGGAAGCAAAAACTTCACTCCTGGAAAGAGGGCGACCAGATTCCACGCGAGTTTGCCGTTGCGTTGTTTTCACGCCCTGGTTTTGACGTCGAAACCAATCTAACGCCATCCGAACCCACGGAGCGTATTTATACCGTCAAAATGCCCTTGCTAGACATTTCGTCTTCCAACATTCGTGAGCGGCTCAGCAAAGGCGAACCCATTCACGGGCTTGTCCCTGACGCCATTGCTGAATATATCCAGGTAAACGGTTTGTACCATAGATAAATCCTGCCGCTTGTTTTACATTAGATAAAAATCAAATTGAGGAAATCATCATGTATACAATCTCTCGGTTTTTCATCGTCTTTTTATTTGCGTCTTTATTGAACGCCCATTCCGCGACGCTTTTTGTGTCGCCAAAGGGGGATGACGCAAACGCCGGATCCAAACAAAAACCCGTAGCATCAATACAACGCGCGGTTGATCTGTTGCGCGAATCGCCTGAGAAATCGGATGCAAAAGAAATTCGAGTTCTGCCAGGCGTCTATTCATTAAACGCGACGATTGTTCTCGATCAACGCGACAATGGATTAACGGTTCAAGCGCAGAGCGGCGGCGTTCGAGTCATTGGCGGTAAAACGATTAACGGTTTCAAGAGCGTTGAAAATGACGCTATCTTGAAACGCCTGCCCGAAGCGGCGCGCGGCCATGTGATGCAATGCGACTTAAAAGGGCAGGGGATTACCGATTTTGGTGAATTGCAACTGCGCGGGTTTGGCCGTCCCGGTAATCCATCCGCGATGGAACTGTTTATCGACGGCGAAGCGATGACGCTCGCGCGCTGGCCCAATGAAGGCTGGGCGAAAATCGCGGATGCGCCGAATGGAAACGAGGGCGGAATGTTCACTTTTGAAGGCGAGCAGCCAGCAAAGTGGATGAACGCGCCTGATGTGTGGTTGCATGGCTACTGGTCGAGAGATTGGGCGGATTCGTATGTCAAAGTGAAGCGTATCGCGCCGGATGAACACGCAATCTATACCGAAGAACCGCACGGCGTTTACGGCTATACCAAAGGCAAACGCTGGTATGCGCTCAATCTATTAGAAGAACTCGACGCAGCGGGCGAATACTATATTGATCGTGAATCAGGCGTGTTATACGTTTGGCCTAAAAAGTCGTTGAAGAATGCTGAAGTTTTTGTTTCGACGCTTGAACAGCCGCTAGTGCAAATTAAGAATGCGAAAAATGTGAAAATCGTTGGTTTGACGTTGGAATGCAGCCGAGGCGACGGCGTTGAAGTGCGCGACTCGGAAAGCATCCAAATCGCTGGATGTACGCTGCGCAATCTCGGTCAACGCGGCGTGTCCATCAACGGCGGTAAACTGAACAGCGTTTTGAGTTGTGATATCTATGACGTCGTTGAGGGGGGAATCGCCCTCAACGGAGGCGACCGTAAGACGCTGGCGCCTGCCAACCATTCCGCCGTGAATAATGATATCTACCGCTATGCGCGTTGCGTACGCACCTACCGCCCGGCGATTTCGCTGCAGGGCGTCGGCAACCGCATCGCCCATAACCGCATCCACGACGGCCCGCATACCGGCGTGTTGTTCGGCGGCAACGACCATATCCTTGAAAATAATGAAGTCTATAACCTGTGCTGGGAAAGCGGCGACGTAGGCGCATTTTATATTGGTCGCGACTGGACCATGCGGGGGCATCTGGTTCAACACAATTACTTCCATGAGATCAATGGCCCGCATACATACGGCGCCCAGTGTATCTATCTCGACGACGCGGCTAGCGGCGTGACCATTAAAGGTAACATCTTTCAGAATTCCGGCATCGGCGCCTTCATTGGCGGCGGACGCGACAACCGGGTTGAAAACAATCTGATGGTTGACTGCGACTATGCGACCCACATTGATAAGCGCGGCGAGGGCTGGGCGAATAAGCACATTGTCAAAGGCGGCGAGTGGCGCATGTATGAAAAACTGGATGACGTGAAATACAACCAACCGCCTTACAGCGAGCGTTATCCGACGTTAGCGAATTTGTTAGACGACCGCCCCAATTACCCGGTCGGCAGCGTATTCGCGAACAATGTTTCGTATAGCAAAAAATGGATGCGCAACCAGAGCGTGAATGAAGAAGACCTGCTACTAAAAGATAATTTCATTGCAGAACCGACGGATGAGATCAATTGGCGTAAGAGCAACTTCCAGTTGCCTAAAGATCATCCCGCATTGAAGACGGGCTACCAGCAAATACCATTCGATAAGATTGGGCTATACAAAGACCAGAACCGCAAAGAGTTGCCGAAGTAACTTACATTCAAATTTGACTTGCTTGGGCTGGTGAACTTTCGCCAGCCCTTTTCTCATAAAGAGTGCTCTTTTAAGGTTCTTCCGGTATTTGGATACTTTTTCACAAATAGAATTGAGATTTATAGAAGCCTCTTCATCAATACTCAATCTTTCGCTGTGTGTGGCATGGGTACAACTCTGCTCGCTTCAGTGCGGGCTTTCAGGCCCTTTTGCACAGGCGCTCCCAGAGTTGCACCCATGCCTGATTGGTTCGCCAATTTTTAATATGCCCGAATACGTATTCTTAAACAAAATTATGGCCATCCATCAATGTAAGTACTCACTTACCGGATGAACCGTTTATTTTATAGAAATATCTACAATCAAGATTTAACTATTTATTCATATTTCTGTTTTTTTGTCTCGTTTAACATAGTACCAGACTACATTTCCCTTCTCCAAACGAGAATGATCATATCGAAAAT